>DAOUDB010000094.1:0-14265 GCA_034431495.1 Thermoflexales bacterium | reverse complement strand
ACAACGTGAACATGAGGGTGAAGTTGATCACGCCGGTGGCGCTGGAGCAGGGGTCGCGGTTTGCGATCCGGGAAGGCGGCCTGACGGTGGGGGCCGGGACCATCACCAAGGTGCAGGAGTAAGTCTGGATTTCCGATTTTGGATTTCGGATCGGATTGCGTTGCGAGCAAATCGGCAATCTTGGGTTCAAAATCCAAAATCGTCTGTAGGGCAGTAGCTCAATAGGTAGAGCCACCGTCTCCAAAACGGTAGGTTGTGGGTTCGAGTCCTGCCTGCCCTGCCTTCACAAGACAGTGTAGGGGCGCAACCGGCAATGTGCCGTATCATTGCGCCCCTACTGCGGTGTAAGAGCTATGTCAAATCAACAAATCGCTGAGAAAAAGCCATCACGCCTGGCTGTGTGGCTTGCTCCTGTTCGCGAGTATCTGATCGATACCTGGGCCGAATTGACCAAGGTCAAATGGCCTACTCGACAGCAGGTGCGCAATCTCACCATCGTGGTACTGGCAGTCACCTTTGCAATGTCGCTGCTCCTTGGCTTGTTCGACTTCGGCTTCGAACAGATGTTCTTCGGTATTCTCAGCCCAGAGCCGAGTCTGGTCGCTGTGGCAGTTGCGGTCGTCATTGTGCTGGCGATCGCCGCGACCGTTCTATTCGCCAGCCGCGATCGCTAGGGTCGCGCCGGCGCAGGAGACCATGTCGTGATCGAAAATAGGCTGGGGTCTGAACAAGACGAGTTCGAAACCCCCGACCTGGAAGAAGCCGGGGAAACGGCTGGCCAGACCCATTCCGGGATTGAATATATCGGCAATGAGCCTGTGAAAGGCCCGCTCATCGGCGCTGTTGACACGGCCGGCGGTTTTGGCGGCGAGGCCGGCGCAGACGATTATGCGGAAGGCGATTCTGTAGATTCTGGCGACAGTTCCACGGAGCCGCGACCCGAAGACGATGCAGATGCTCCCCAGTGGTACGTTGTGCATTGCTATTCGGGCTACGAGAACAAGGTCAAGCACAACCTAGAGCAGCGAGTTGAGTCGATGGGCATGCAGAACGAGATTCTGCAGGTCGTCGTCCCGACCGAGGAAGAGATGGAAGTCCGTGACGGCAAGCGTCGCACGGTCGAGAAGCGGGTCTTCCCCGGCTACATCCTGGTGAAGATGAAGCTTAACGAGCGGGTGCTGAATGTGGTTCGCGCAACGCCGGGTGTGACGCGTTTCGTCGGTATGGGCAACAAGCCAACTGCGCTGACCGAGCAGGAAGTCAACCAGATTATGCGCCGCATGGAGGCCGAAGCGCCCAAACTGCGTGTCAGCTTCCGCACCGGCCAGAAAGTGCGCATCACCGACGGCCCATTCGCCGATTTCATGGGCATGGTCGATAAAATCGACACCGAGCGCGCCAAAGTCACTGTGCTCGTGTCTTTCTTCGGGCGCGAGACGCCGGTCGAATTGGATTTCCTCCAGGTGGAGAGAATGTGATTTTTCGGAAGCCGTCAGTCTTCAGTCATCAGCAGCCGGGCTATGCTTGCCATCTCGAATTTGACGACTGACGACTGACGACTGACGACTGACTACTGAGGTCTGACAATGGCAAAGAAAGTCAAAGCACAGGTTCGCATCCAGATTGAGGCCGGCAAAGCTAGCCCGACGCCCCCCATCGGCCCGTCACTGGCGCCGCACGGCATCAACCTCATGGCGTTCTGCAAAGAGTATAACGCGCGAACCGCAAACATGGTCGGCAACATCATTCCTGCCGAGATCACCGTGTTCAGCGACAACTCGTTCACGTTCGTGTTGCGCACGCCGCCGACGGCCCAGTTGATCCGCAAGGCGGCCGGCGTTGAAAAAGGTTCCGGTGTCCCCAATCGCAACAAAGTGGGCAAGATTACCAAAGCCCAGGTGCGCGAGATCGCCGAGCAGAAAATGCGCGACCTGAACGCGATTGATATTGAAGGCGCCATGCTGCAAGTGATGGGCACCGCGCGCAGCATGGGCGTCGAGATTTCGGATTGACGATTTCCGATTTTGGATTGCTGACGCGGCAGCGGCGCGCGCCAATCCCCAATCAGAAATCCAAAATCGCAAATCGAGATGTGGGAGAGTGAACTCTCGCTAAGACCACAAGGAGCAATATGTCCAAAGACGGAAAGAAGTACAAGGCGGCCGCAGCCAAAGTGGATCGACTGAAGAACTATTCGGTTGACGAGGCCATCGGTCTGGTGAAGGAAACCAACTTCGCCAAGTTCGACGCGACGGTGGAGTGTCATGTGCGCCTTGGCGTCGACCCGCGGCAGGCGGATCAACAAGTGCGCGGCGTGGTTGTGTTGCCAAATGGACTGGGCAAGACTGTTCGCATCCTTGTGTTTGCGCAGGGCGAAGGCGCCCGTCTGGCTCAGGAAGCCGGCGCAGACTACGTAGCCGACACGGATGAGTGGATCAAGAAGATTCAGGACGGCTGGACGGACTTTGATGTTGCCATTGCCACGCCCGATATGATGGGCCGGGTTGGCCGGCTGGGCAAGGTGCTTGGCCCGCGCGGTCTGATGCCGAACCCAAAGGCAGGCACAGTAGCTCCTGCGGGAGACATCCCGCGCGTGATCAAAGAAGCGCGCGCCGGCCGCGTGGAATTCCGCCTCGACAAGACGGGCAACCTGCACGTGCCGGTTGGCAAGGCCAGCTTCCCCAACCAGAGCCTCGTTGAGAACCTGAATGCATTTCTCGACGCCGTGAAGAAGGCCAAGCCTTCCGGCGCCAAGGGCAACTACTTGCGTCGCGTTACTGTGACGTCGACTATGGGCCCCGGCATTCGCGTGGACGCCGGCGCCTGATAGACTCGCAACTGAGATATAATCCCAGCTCGTTGTCACTCGCCGGTGACCACAGGCGCCCTGGATGCGCGGGGCTTAATCGAATGCCTGTCGAGGTGAGGTCTTGAGCGCGCGGTGCGATGTCGCCGCTCGTATGCGCCGAGTTTGAGCGCCTCGACCTTCACCCGTCGAGGCGCTTTTTGTTGCATGATGGCTGTAACGGCATTGACCGTTCCCATGTTTCGAAGGAGGTGAAATACCTTGGCAATATCAAAGCAGAAGAAAGAGGACATGCTGAGCAACTACAAGGAGTTGCTCGGCAAGAGCCAGGCTGTGATTATCACCCGGTATGGCGGCTTGAACATGCCCCAGCTCAACAAGGTGCGTGGCGCGGCGCGCGCAGCACAAGCTGAGTTTCACGTGACCAAGAACACCTTGATCGCGCGCACGTTCAAGGAGGCCGGCTACCAGGTGCCGGATGAGTGGCTGGCCGGGGCGACGGCGGTGAGCTTTTGCTTCGGCGACCCGCCGGCGGCAGCTAAGGCGATTCAGCAACTGGCCGACGACCTGGACAAGCTCACAGTCGTTGGCGCCATCCTGGCTGGCGCGGCCCTGGACGCTCAGCGCGTCAAAGAACTGGCAACCATGCCGCCGCTCGAGACGCTCCGCGCCCAGATCATTGGCCTGATCTCCTCGCCGGCATCTGGCCTGGTCGGCGCGCTCAACGCCGCGGTGGGCAGTCTGATGTACGCCTTGCAGGCGAAGATCGACAAGGAACAGCCGGCCGGTGAGCCGGCTTCAGCATGATCGGCGCCCCCGATACGCAATACGGAATACCCAATACCCAATATCTGATCCGAACCTTTGGAGGAAACCAAAATGGCAGACCTGAACGCAATTGTTGAACAACTGAGCAGCCTGACTCTGCTCGAAGCAGCCGAGTTGAAAAAGATGCTCGAAGAGAAGTGGGGTGTGACCGCAGCGGCTGCTCCGGTGATGATGGCCGGCCCGGCGGCAGCGCCCGCAGCCGCCCCCGTCGAAGAGAAAACTGAGTTCGATGTCATTCTCGAGGACATCGGCCCCAAGAAGATCGAGGTCATCAAAGTGGTGCGTGCCATCACCAATCTCGGCTTGAAGGAAGCCAAGGATCTGGTCGAAGCGCCGAAGTCCACTGTGCAGACTGGCGTGGCCAAGGCGACTGCCGAGGACACTAAGAAGAAGCTCGAAGAGGTCGGCGCCAAGGTCACGATCAAGTAGTTGGCCGGCGACTATCCGTCCCGTGCGCAATTCCAGGCCGCCAGGAGTCAAGTCACCTTGCCCTGGCGGCTTGTTTATTGCGCCTGGAGCGGTATATCATCCAGTCCTGAGCGCTGGCGACTGAACGCAGATCATGTGGCAACGCATCTCCGACTCCACTACCTGGAACGACGCGCTGCGCCATTTTGAACACCCACATGTGTTGCAGTCGTGGGAATGGGGCGACTTCAAAACCCGGTGGGGCTGGTCGGCGCAGCGCTATGCGCTGGTGGGCGACGACGGCATGCCCAACGCGCTTGTCCAGTTGCTGCGGCGGGAGATTGGCCCATTGTGCGCGCTGTATGCCCCAAAAGGGCCGGTCACGGTGGCTGATCCGCTTTGCTACAACAGGGCGCTCGAATGGCTGGAGCATCAGGCGCGCGCGCAGCGGGCTGTGTGGGTCAAGCTGGACGGCGATCCGTGGTCGCCGGCCTTTGGCTTGAGTCAGGCGCGTGACATGCTGCGCCGCCGCGCATGGTTTCTCTCTCCCAGCCAGGTTCAGTTCCGGAACACGGCCCACACCGACTTGCGCGGCAGCGATGATGAACTGCTGGCCCGCATGAAGCCAAAGTGGCGCTACAACATCCGGCTGGCCGAGAAGCGCGGCGTCACGGTGAGGATTGCCCGGCCGGACGATGAAGCCCTGTTGTACCGCATGTACGCCGAGACAGGCGCGCGCGATGGCTTCATCATCCGTGAACAGCCCTATTACGCCGATGCCTGGCGCGCGATGAATGCGACCGGTTTCATTGCCGAGCGCGACGGAGAAGCACTGGCCGGCCTGCTCCTCTTTACGTTTGCGGATCGCGCTTGGTATTTCTATGGGATGTCGCGCTCACAGGGCCGCGAGTATATGCCGAACCACCTGTTGCAATGGACCGCTATGCGCTGGGCGCGCGACCACGGCTGCCGCGTGTACGACTGGTGGGGCGCGCCAGAGCGACTCGATGAGTCTGATCCGCTGTGGGGCGTGTATCGCTTCAAAGAAGGGTTCGGCGCGCAATTTGTGGAGGGGCTTGGCGCCTGGGATTACGCCCCCTCGCGCTTGCTATATCGTCTCTCGCTGCGGTTGTATCGGTCTGCCGGTGGGCGCTAAAGGCCGGTTACACCAGGCAGAGGCTTGCCGCGCGCCTGCTCTCTCGTGCTAATATAGACCCCGCCCGCAGGACTGCGCATGATCTGTAATCACTGCGAGCGCACGATCGTATCTTTGTGTATCTGCTTTGTGCGCCTATAGGAGGAGTAATGCGCAAGATTGGTATGCTGTCCAGCCTGGCAGCGCTGACGTTGTTGGTGAGCGCCTGCGCGCCCGTCAAAGTTGTCGAGACCACGATTATCAAAGAAACCCAGATCGTCGAGAGATCCACTGAGGTGACGCCCCAGCCAATGGCCGGCGCGCAGGTGTTGCGCTGGGCATTGGAGGGCATCAATGAGCCGAGCACGCTCGACCCGGCCCGCATCAGCGACGCGCAGGTGGCGTTTGCCGCCGGCTTGATTTTCCGAGGGCTTGTCCAACTCGACGCCCAGTTGCGCATCAAACCCGATGGCGCCGTAAACTGGACCGTTAGCGAAGACAGCAAGACATACACATTCAAACTGCGGCCCGGTCTGCGATTCAGCGACGGCAGTCCAGTGACGGCCGACGATGTCGTGTTCTCCATCAGCCGTTCACTCGATCCGCGCACCGGCGGGGGAAACGGCGCATTCTATCTCAGCAATATCTTCGGCGCTCAGGATTTCATTGATGGCAAGGCGGAGTCGCTTGCCGGCGTTTCTGCGCTTGACCCTGAAACGGTTCAGATCAGGCTTGCGCAACCCTCCGCCTATTTCCTCTATCAGCTCAACTTCATCACCGGCTACATTCTGAGCAAGAAGAATGTCACCGAGGGCGGCGACACCTGGTATCAAAAGCCGGTCGGTACCGGCCCATTTGTGTTGCAGGAATGGATTCCCAACCAACGCCTGGTGCTGACACCCAACCCCTATTACTGGCCTGGCCCACCGACTCAGTTCAAGCAGGTCGAGCTGATCTTCTATGGCGGCGATCAAGGTTCGGTGACTGCCTTCAACGATTATCAGACCGGCCTGGTGGATGTGATCGGCTCATTTGGCCAGGCGCCCATTCCCTCTCAATTCGTGCCGCAGGTCAAAGACCTGCCGGATTTCAAGAGCGCGCCGCAGTTCGTTGTGCGATACATCGGCTTCAACAACATGCGCACGCCGTTTAACAATGCTAAGGCGCGCCAGGCCTTGGCGCGCGCCATCGACAAGGCACAGCTGGTGCTGCTGCTCGGAGAGGCTGCCGTGCGTGTGCAGGATCGCATTCTGCCAGGAGGCATCCCCGGTTCGGAGTTGCCGGTGCGCGGCCTGGGCTTCGATCCTGATCTTGCCAGGCAGTTGTGGGCCGAAGCCGGCGTTGATCCTGCTCAGAAGATCAGTCTTGCATATGCCATCGAGGGCGATAACGAAAAGGTCGTGCAGTTCATTGCCCAACAGTGGAAGACTGTGCTCGGTATCGATGTCGCGCTCGAGCCGTTGGAACTTCAAACATTCAGCCAGCGCCTGACCGATACCTACAACGATCCGGCTAACGGCCTGCACATGTACTACAGCGTGTGGGGCGCTGATTATCCCGACCCGCAGAACTGGCTTAGCCAGCAATTGCGCACCGGCGTCGGTAATAACAACGGCCACTTTTCCAACGCCGAGTTCGACCGACTGGTGGACCAGGCTGATGTCGAAGTCGGCGACGCGGTGCAGCGCCTGAACCTCTACAACAAGGCTGAGCAAATTGCCGTGCAGGAGGTCGGCTGGCTGCCGTTGTTCTCACCGAATGCGAACGCCATGGTGAAGCCCTACGTGACCGGCCTGGTGTTCACAGGCCAGGGCGTCATCATCCCAGACTGGAGCGCGGTGAGAAGCATCGAGCGATAGGCGGGTCGTTTGCCTCCCCGGCCCTGCGTGTGCGGCCCGGCTGACCGAAGCCGGGCCGTTTTGCTGACCGGCATGTCCATCTGTTGGCGGATCAACAACGCGATCGGGATGCCACAATTGCTACGCGCTGATTCATGCACAAGTATCTCTTGCGTCGCGCCCTCAGCCTGCCTTTCGTTTTGCTGAGTGTCACGTTTCTTACATTCATCGTGGGTTATCTGGCGCCCGGTGATCCCATTCAGGCCATGATGGGCAGCCGGCGCGACCCGGCCATTTATCAGCGCCTGCGGCAGGAATATGGCCTTGATCGCCCCTGGCACGAGCAATACCTGAACTACGTCTGGGGACTGCTGCGCGGGGATCTGGGCAAGTCCTATCGTTTTGCCGGCCGGCCGGTGGTCGACCTGATCCGTCAGGGCGTTCCGGTTTCTGCTGCGTTGGGGGGTGTGGCGCTGATTGTCAGTGTGGCGATTGGCGTGCCGATCGGCATTCTCGCCGCAGCAAGGCCCAATCGCGCCTTCGACCGCATCAGCATGACAATCATGTTGACCATCTTTGCTGTGCCCAGCTTTGTCATCGCCGGCGTGCTCCAGACCCTGCAAGTCATCCTGTTTCAGAATGGTTGGCCGCATTTGCCCACCTCCGGCTGGGGCGCGCCAGAGCACTGGGTCATGCCTGTGATCGTCCTGTCCGCTGCCACACTGGGCTATCTGGCGCGTTTGACGCGCTCGACCATGATCCGCGTGCTTCGACAAGACTACATCCGCACGGCTGTGGCCAAAGGCGCAACGCCCGGCCAGGTTCTGCTTAAGCATGCCCTGCGCAACGCGCTGATCCCGATTGTGACGGTGCTAGGCCCCTCGATTGCCTTCATCGTAGTGGGTTCCTTTGTCGTCGAGAATGTTTTCCGCGTGCCGGGGATCGGATTTGTCGCTGTGCAGGCTATCGGCTCGCGCGACTATCCGGTCATCCAGAGCATCACCTTGATGCTGGCGCTTGTGGTAGTGTTCATGAATCTGCTGACCGATCTGGCCTATACCGCGCTCGATCCGCGCATCCGAATCTGAATGCTTCGCTTGCTTACTGGTAGCCGCACCGGCTTGTTGAGCCTCATCGTTCTGGTTGCAATCGCGCTGTTGGCGCTGATCGGGCCGGCTGTGTATCCTGTTGACCCCGCTGCGCAGGACCTGAATAACCTGCGCCAGTTCCCCTCCGCACAGCATCCGCTCGGCACCGACGATCTGGGGCGCGACACCCTGGCGCGACTGATGTCCGGGCTGCGCGTGTCCCTTATCGTGGCGCTGGCGGTCGAAACATTTGTCGTCGTGTTTGGCGGCGGACTGGGATTGCTGGCCGGCTACTATGGTGGCTGGATCGACGCGCTGGTGTCGCGCCTGGCCGACATGCTGTTTGCATTCCCCGGCCTGTTGCTGGCGATTTTGATCTCGGCTGTGTTTGGCGCAGCCGCCAGCGACTGGGCCGGTGGCATGGGGCGCTTGCTGCTGGTCTCCTTCTCGCTGGCGTTGGTGGGCTGGCCACTCATGGCGCGCTACACGCGTGGTCAGACACTCTCGCTCAAGCAGCGCCCGTTCATCGAAAGCGCGCAGGCGCTGGGCGCAAGTGACCGGCATATCCTGATCCGTCACATTGCGCCCAACCTGGCCGGCCTGATCATCGTTGCGACCACGCTCGATGTTGCCGGCATCATCGTCAGCGAGGCCACGCTCGGCCTGCTCGGTCTCAGCGCGCAACCCCCGCAGACCAGCCTGGGCAAGATGATCGTGGAAGCTTTTGGATATATCACGCTGAATTACACCCAGGTGCTGTTTCCCGGTCTGATGCTGGCGGCGCTCGTTCTGGCGTTGTCCTTTGCCGGCGACGCATTGCAGGAGCGCGTGGAGCGCGGCTGACCGGCGCAGCACACCGTTTGCCGCGCCGTATAATCCGCCCGGCACAAACATGGGCGCAATGCGGCAACCTGTGGTCGTGATCGGCGCCGGCATAGGCGGCTTGACAGCTGCTATCCGGCTGGCCAGGCTCGGTCATCCAGTCACTGTCCTCGAACAAATCGACCGCCCCGGCGGCAAGATGGGTGAATGGCGCGAGGCCGGCTTCCGTTTTGACACCGGCCCTTCAGTTGTCACGATGCGCCATGTCATCGAGCGCGTGTTCCAGGAGGCGGGCCGACGCCTCGAAGACTACCTTGACCTTACCCCGCTGCGTCCCATCACACGCTATCACTGGCGCGATGGCGTCGTGCTCGACGCGCTTCAAGACGAAGAAGCCATGTGCGCCGAAATCGCGCGCATCAACCCGCGCGAGGTGGATGGCTATCGCAAATTCATGCGCTATGCCGCCGAGTTGCATCGCGTGGTGAGCCGGCCCTTCCTCTACAGCCGTCAGCCCGGCTGGCGCGATCTTATCCGCCTGCCCCTTGTCGATGCGCTGAAGATCGACGCGCTACGCACCATGCATCAGGCGATTCGAGCACATTTCCGCGATCCGCATCTGATTCAGCTTTTCAGTCGGTTTGCCACTTACAACGGCTCATCGCCTTATCGCGCGCCGGCAACCCTGAATGTGATTGCGCATGTCGAGATGGCGCAGGGTGCGTGGTATCCACGCGGCGGTGTCTATCAAATTGCCCTGGCGCTGGAACGGCTTGCGCGCGAGCTGGGGGTCGAAATACGCTATCGCAGCCGCGTCCACAAGATCGAAGTCGTCTCGGGCAAAGTGACCGGCGTGGCGCTCGAAGACGGCGCCTGCCTGAGCGCGCAGGTTGTGGTTGCCAATGCCGATGTCAGCGATGTGTACCGGCATCTGTTGGGCAACCCACTGCTGGCACAGCGCGGGCAACGCCAGGCCAGCCGGCTCGAACCGTCGTGCAGCGGCTTTGTCATGTTGCTCGGCGCGACCCGCCAGACGCCACACCTGGCCCACCACAACATCTTCTTCAGCGATGATTATCCGGCCGAGTTCGCGGCCATCTTCGAGCAACGCATCCCGCCGCCCGATCCCACGCTTTACCTGTGCATCACCAGCAAGACCGACCCCGACCATGCGCCGGCCGGTTGTGAAAACTGGTTTGCGCTGGTCAACGCGCCGTATCTTTCCCCGGCCTATGATTGGGCGCGCAATGGCGGCGCATACGCTGCTCACCTGAAAGAAGTGATGCGTGGCTGGGGACTCGACGCCGGCGATGCCCTGCCTGTCGAAAAGATATACACGCCGTTGCGCCTTCAGGCGATGTACGGCGGAAATGCCGGCGCGATCTATGGTTTCTCCTCGAACACGCGCACAGCGGCCTTCCAACGGCCCGACAATCGCGCCCGCGACGTGCGCGGCCTGTACTTTGCCAGCGGCAGCGCCCATCCCGGCGGCGGCGTGCCCCTGGTTATGCTGTCTGGCATTGCGGCGTCGGCCTGCGTCGAGGAAGACGTCCAGGCTGGATGCATCTAGCCGACAACTCGACCCGTGCGCTCAGAAGACCGGCGGCGCGTCTGCAAGGTCGTCGTACTGGCCCGGTGCAAGCGCCGGATTCCCGGCGTCTGCCACCTCATGTGGCTCACCGTTCTCGCCGATGACGTAGAACTTGCGCCTGGGGCGGGGCATGAAGCCGGCGGCGTTGCCATATTGGGCCGGCCACCCCATGGGCGCGGATAGGCGCGCCGTGCGTGCATCGGCTGTCATTGGTTGGCCCTGCACCACCCAGTATTGCGGCGGCTCGGGCGGCAACGGCGCCGCCTGGCGCGTATACCGCTCGCGAGCGCGCCAGTCGTCGTCGCGCCGGCGCACGGCCAGCCAGGTGATGGCTGCCACGCATGGTGTAGCCACAAGCACGCCCACCAGTGTCCCGCTCAGCAACGTGATCGTTGACTGGTCGATGCGCGATCCGACGACGAATCCGAAAACAACTCCGCACAAGACGACTCCGAATGCGCTTGCCTTCACAATGCGGTCCATGTCAACCTCCTGTCCCTATAGAGGCATTGCAGCCTGAAAACGAATCGCGCGACCTCCCGAAACGGCCACGAAATCGCCAGCCCCGGATAACTTCTCGGCGCCGCTGCCGGCCATACCCGATGCGACGCGCGCATCCTCCGCCGATGTGACGCGGCCCACCAGCCGCAGCGGCAGATTAGCCTTGAGCAGTGGCCCTACCGCCTTCGACGAGGGCTTCTGCGTGCAGGCAACCAGATGAATGCCCGACTCGCGCCCGCGCTGCGCGATGCGCGTCAGCGGGTCGAGCACCGAGGCCCCGCCGGTCTGGCACAAGTCGGCCAGCTCGTCCACGTACACCACGATGCGCGGCAACGGCTCGGTCTGGATGGCGCGCCGCTCCATCGCCTCGACCACGCGCGCCAGCGCCGGCACAGCCTCGTCCGTCGCGCGGGCAGGCGGAAGCAGGAGATGCCGCTCCACCGCCCGGCCGAACTCGTCGCGATCCCGGCGCTTCGGATCGATGACGATCACGCCCAGCTCATATGGGCGATGCGTCTGACACAGGCTCATCAGCACAGACTGCGCCAGGCACGTCTTGCCGCTGCCGGTGGTGCCGGCGATCAAGATGTGCCCGACATCCGGCGCAGACAGCCGCGCGAGTAGCGGGGCGCCATCTTCGGACAGGCCGAGCACCGCCGTGTAACGCGGCAGGCTGTCGAGCTGGCTCATCAGCGCCGCAAGCCGCACGGGCTGGCGCGACTCGCGCCCGATCTGGATGGCGAGGTGGCTGCCGCTCTGGGCGATGCGGATGTTGCTGTTTCCGACAGCCAGTGCAATGTCGGCCTGCAGCGCCTTGACCTGGCTGACTTTCGTGCCGCCCTCAGGTCGCAGCAACATCTCCACGAAGCCGGGCAGCACGCGCCCGCCCACGACACTGGCCGCGGCGTTGCGCTCTCGCAACACAGCCTCGATGCGCTCGGCAGTGAGATTGAGTTTCCTGTACATGGCCCTTGTCTCTCAAACCAACTGGTACACTCTGACGCTGCAACGTGAATGGCAGCAGCGTGTTCAGGTTGCGAAGCGTGTGCCGCGACGGCTAGAACGTCTGTTCTATCCGCCGTTAGTGTACGAACATTTGTTCTATCTGTCAAGAGGTCATCGTGGCCGATATCGAGTACTCGGGCTGGGGCTATGGCTATCCGGCCACCAGCCGGCCGGCGCTTTCAAATGTCACCCTCTCGCTCGACCAGTCTCAGTTCATACTGGTGATCGGCGAATCGGGCTCCGGCAAATCGACGCTGGTGCGAGCCATCAACGGTTTGGTCCCTCACTTCACCGGTGGGCGCGTCCTGGGCCGGCTGCGCGTGGCCGGACTCGATCCGGTCGAGGTCGGACGTTCGGGCATGGCGCTGCACGTGGGCATGGTGTTTCAAGATCCCGAATCGCAGTTTGTGCTGGATACGGTAGAGGATGAAGTCGCTTTCGTGCTGGAGAATGCCGCCGTGCCGCGCGATGAGATGCGGCAGCGTGTGACTGAAACGCTGAATCTGCTCGGCATCGGCGACTTGCGCCGGCGCGCGCTGCACACGCTGTCTGGCGGCGAGCAGCAGCGCGTCGCCATCGCCTCGACTCTGGTGATGCGGCCTTCGGTGCTGGTGCTGGATGAGCCGACCTCGCAACTCGACCCGGCCACAGCCGCCGAAGTGCTGGACCTGCTGACGGACCTGAACAGGGCCGGTCTGTCGATCGTGCTGGTCGAGCATCGTCTGGAGCGCGTGTTGCCGTACGTCGGCAAGATCGTGTCTGTGACGAACGGCACGGCAGTCGCCGGCAGCCCGCAGTCTGTGCTGGCAACGTCGGCCATTGCGCCGCCCATCGTCGAGCTTGGGCGCGCCCTCGGACTCGACCCGCTGCCCCTCACGCCGGCGGCCATCGCGCAGGCTCTTGCTGGGCGTTTGCCTGTGGGTGCGCCATCTGCGCGCCGCCCAGATACAGCAACGCCAGGCGCAGAGGTCTTGCGCATGTGTGGTGTGCGGGCCGGCTATGGCGATCAACTGGTGCTGCGCGACATTGACCTGACGCTGCGCGAAGGGGAGATCGTCGCGCTGATTGGGCGCAACGGTCAGGGCAAGAGCACCTTGCTCAGGACGATCATGGGATTGCTGAAGCCGGCGGCCGGCGATGTGCGCATCGCCGGCGAATCTGTGCTCGGCTGGGATACTTCGGCCATCAGCCGCCGGGTAGCCTACCTGCCGCAGAATCCCAACGCATTGTTGTACGCGGACACGGTGGCCGACGAACTGAACATCACGCGCCGCAATCATCGCTTGCCCGTTCTGAATGCCGGCCAGGTTGAGCAATGGCTGGGCCGCTTACGGCTGGCCGGCCTGGCCGGCGCGTTTCCCCGCGACCTTAGCGTTGGCGAACGAGAGCGCGTGGCTATCGGGGCGGTGACAGTGACACAGCCCGCGCTACTTTTGCTCGATGAGCCGACGCGCGGGCTGGACTATGTGGCCAAGCGCGCGCTGGCCGATTTGCTGCTTGAATGGCGTAACGAGGGCCGCGCCGCGCTGGTGGTATCACACGATGTGGAGTTCATCGCCGGCATGGCCGATCGCGTGGTGGCGCTGGACAAGGGCCGCATTGTGGCCGACGGCCTGCCGGCCGAGGTGCTGGCCAGCGACCCCGTGTTCACGCCTCAGATTGCGCAGGCTTTTCCGGGCGCCGGCTGGATCACAGTCGCCGATGCGCTCGCCGGTCTGAGATCCTCCTTCCCTGAGGGGAAGGGGGTGGGGGGTTAGGTCAATCTGCTGCGCCCAATGCGCTAAACTCCGCGCCGTGACAACTGACACAGAAATCGAACTCAGTCGCATCCACGCACAGGTGATTGCGTGCGAGCGGTGCCCGCGCCTGACAGCCTACCGGCGCGAGGTGGCGCGCGTGAAGCGGGCAGCCTTTCGCAGTCAGGACTACTGGGGCAGGCCGGTGCCGAGTTTCGGCGACCCACAGGCGCGCATCCTGATTGTGGGGCTGGCGCCAGCGGCGCATGGCGGCAATCGCACCGGCCGCATGTTCACCGGCGACCGATCGGGTGACTTTCTCTATGCCAGCCTGTATCGCGCCGGATTTGCCAATCAACCCACATCGATTGCGCGTGACGACGGCCTGCGCCTGACCGATGTCTATATCTCCGCGGCGGCGCGCTGCGCGCCCCCCGACAACAAGCCGTTGCCTGAGGAATTGGCGCGTTGCCGCGCGTTTCTCGCCCGCGAGTTGCGCGCGCTCAG
>DAOUDB010000093.1:0-7126 GCA_034431495.1 Thermoflexales bacterium | reverse complement strand
GCTCCAGGCGTTCGAGATGGGTCTCAAGAGATGGTGTGGACATTGGTGTTGCGTGGTGCGTCGCTCGGCGCTCAACACTCATCACTCATCGCGGCTGAATGACCAGCACGGCGGCGCTGTATTTGGCCTGTAACGACACGGCGAGGCCGGCGCGCATCAGACGTGCCCCCGGGGATGGATCGCACGCGGCGTTGCCGCCGTCATCGATGACAGAATAGGTCTGTGCTGCATCCAGCCCTTGCAGACAGAACGCACGCGTGGTGTTGATGTCATCGAGCCGATAGACGAACAGCAAGGAGACCGGCTGATCGGGGCGCTGCAACTGGATGGCGACCCACCCCGCGCTATCGCCGCGTAGCGCCGGCGGTGTGAGCAAGTGCGCCACTGAGCCGGCGATGAACTCGCGCCATTGCTTGTAAAACTGCGCATGGTGGCGCAGGCGTCGCTTCATGTCGGCAGTTAGGCCGGCCAGGTCGCCACTCAGGCCGAACATGCCGCACAAAGCCACGCGCACGGCAAAGTCGATATCACAGGTGAGCGATGGCGTCCAGACTGCGCCACCGGGCACCACAATGGCCGGCGGCGTATCCGGCAGGGGCACGCCATACACCGGCACGGTGTTGCCCACAGTACGCAGTGCGGCCCATTTGCCGATGCGCCCCGGCGGCAGGCGCAATAGCGCGCCTTGATAGATGCGCAACACATCCAGCGGCGCTACCGTGTCACTGAGAAAGTGGTTGTCAAAGTGCGCCACCGTCCGCGCGTCGGAGCGCATTCCACCACTGGCGCAGCCTTCCAGGAACACATGCGGATATCGTTCGCGCAGTTCGCGCAACAGGCGATACCACTTCTGATAGTAACCATGCAGCCCGGTCTGCGCCGGGTCGTCGCCCAACTCGTGGTTGAAATCGATCTTGATCCAGGCCAGATCGTACGTTTCGATGAGGCGCGCTATCTCTGCGCGCAGCCAATCATAGGCCGGCGCGTCTTCTAGTCGCGGACGGGCGAAGCCGTGCGCCACCGGCACGAACCACTCCGGATGCTGCTGCCGAATGGGCGCGCGCGGGCCGATCCGCTCCGGCTCCATCCACAGACCAAAGCCCAGGCCGGCTGCGCGCACTTCGTCAGCGAATGCGCGCATGTGGCCGTGAAACGCGCCATTCAGCTTTTCGCGCCAGTCGCCGGTTTGCAGCCCCCAGTCACCCTGCTGCGCGCCGTACCAGCCGGCATCGACAACAAAAACCTCACACCCAACTTCTTTCGCTGCTGCCAGTTGGTCGCGCAGGCGGGGCAAGTCGAGATACTCGAAGGCGTCGAACCACGTGTTGTACACCACCGGCGCAGCAGGCTTTGCGCCTGTGAACCCTTCATCCAGCAAATAGCGATGCAGCGCCGGCGCAGCAAGATGCGGTTCGCCGCGCGGCACAGGCTGAATGAGGACATCGGGCAAATCAACACAATCTTCCGGCCCAAGAACAAGATCGAGCCGATCGTCTGCCAGGCCCAGCTCGATCACCGCGAAGGGCGGCGAGTCCGCGCCGGGGCCGGTTGTCACGGCTGCTACCCGAATGCGCCAGTTGCCGATGGGCAGAATGTGAAAGGCGATCGCCGCGCGCGAATCTCGATCACGCACCACAGCATACGGTGTGCCGCCCTGACAGGTGCGCCCACCTTCGCATCCCAGCGTAAGTGCGCCATGATCGAGGGACTGCCATATACCCTGATTCTCGTCGCACCAGCCGCTGCGCTGGCTATAGACCTCGTAGCAGCCGGGCGCAAGCACAAAGCGCGCCAGACACTTGCGCAGATGAATGGGCGCGGCGCTTTCGTTGCACAGACGCATGGATCGGCGCCACACGCCGCTCGCTTGATGCAACATCCAGGCATCGGTAATGCGCAATCCTTCGTCTGAGATGCGCCAGGTCAAATGAACCTGGCTCTCGGCAAACTGAGGATGAGCACAAAGCGCGTCGGCCTCATAGCGAGCGCGCATGGTTTCGACAACCAGCAGGCCACGCGCGCGGGCAGGGCCGGCATCATGGCCGGCTGCGCCGCACATCAAGCCAAACGCGCTGGCCAGCCAAACTGACTGCAATGCGTCATGGTCGCCGGCGTGTGCAAACGCCAGATCGCCATACGGACCAGAGTAGATGCGTTGTGTCATTGTGAACCTGTCAACCTGTCTTCGCGCAGAGATTAGTCATCTGCGGGAGAGTGAAAAACCCTGCGAAGGCAATCGACAATGCCAGCCTCGCCGCCTGCCAGTCGATAGACCCCCTTGGCGCAACCCGCCCTGCTCGCGCGCTGGTTCAGCGTCTGAATTGTTTCGTCGGGTAGCGGCTTGCGCGTGGCGTCCAGTGGATTCAACATCGTGACCGGACACGCCGCCGATGCGGCCAGTTCCGGCAAGTCATAGTGTAGCAAGAGGTTGGGAATGAACACATCCGCCGGCCAGTCGTATCTTTCCGCCTCAAGCAGCATTTCAAAGCTGGCGAGCGTGTCCCACGTCACAACGGCATGGACGCCCTCTGCGATCGTCGCGACATGCAACGCCACGATGCCCCCCAGCCCGCAGCCCGTCACCACGATGCGCGAGAGATGCACTTCGGATCGCTGGCGCAGCCAGGCCAGCGCCGACAAACCATCGCGGATACGCATAGCCATGAGCGGGTCGCCCAGCGCATTGCTCATGTAGCTGAGTGTGCGGTCGACACTACCCCAACCCGCCATCTCATATGGGTACACAGCCGGCGCCGAATCGCCCCATCCCCGCACATCAACCGTCAACACTGCTGCGCCGGGGGAAGCGCTGTCGATGAAACCGGCTGCCTGTGCCAGCAGGCCGTGCCGATGCAACAGACGCGTGCGTCCGGCATCATCGAAGTGCAGGATGGCCGACGATGGGCCGGCGACAGGATACACAAATGTCGCCGGGAGGTCGATGTCTGGCTCTGGACGAAACAAAAGCTGTTGCCACAGATGCGTCCACACCCGGAAAGGACGGCCTTCGACTGTGTCTGGAACAGCAGGCGCGTCTGCGATGCCGGCAAGGCTGGCAGCAGCGACACGCATACGCTGCGGGTCGCGCGATCGCGCAGATGCCAGCGCCCTTGCCCGGTCGCGGGTGATCGTGCGCATGTTGATCGAAACAGATGGATAGCAGCGCAGCGCCTCGTAGGGATCGAGTGCAAACGCCTCGTCTGGCTGGTCGGGCAACGCGCGGTCTGGTTGTCCTCGCAGCCAGCGATCCATGAAGCGCGTGAACTGGCGCGCCTGCGCCAGCGAATAGCAATGGCCGGCCTGATCGACGAAGAACTCGAAGCGTTCAGGCGCGCCAGCAGCGCGATAGAACGACGCCACTTCATCCGCCAGCAGGCGCGTGTCATCGATACGAA
Organism: Thermoflexales bacterium; assembly: GCA_034431495.1. Taxonomy (GTDB): domain Bacteria; phylum Chloroflexota; class Anaerolineae; order J036; family Brachytrichaceae; genus Roseilinea. Next base: position 3,731 of record DAOUDB010000093.1, on the reverse strand, counting down.
AGACTTCATCGTATTCGCCGGCCATCAACAGCGTCGGCGTGGGGCACGCCGCGCAGAGCAAGTCCACTTCATCCACGCCCTCGGCGTAGCGCCGCCACATATGGGTTTCGGGACAGCCGGCATAGCACTGCGTGATGTCCAGATCGGCCAGCCGCGTCAAGCAACAAGAGGGGCCTGAAACAGCAATGCGCTCATCCAACAGAGCAGCCAGTGTAGTGGTTGTGCCACCGCCGGAAACGCCGGTCATCGCCACGCCCCGACTCAGATCGACATCGCTGCGCGTCTCCAAATAATCGATGCAGCGCAACGCATCGGCGACGAAGTAGCGGCTGGAGGACTGGCCGGTGAGATAGCAGCGCGCGCCGTCCACAAAGTGATCGTTGCCGGGCTGCTTCTCACCCGACTGGCCGGGCGGGTCGAACAACACGGCCACATAGCCACAGCGCGCAAAGAACTGCGCAGGGAGCTGATAGCTGTCGAACTGCTTGCCAGAGTGGCCGACAGGGATCACTACCGCAGGGAATGGCGGCGCGAAGTCGAGCGGGACGTAGACAGTGGCGTTGACCTGCCAGCCGGGGAATGAATCGAACAACACATTTTCCAGCCGGTAGCCGCGCCTGTCATGCTGGCTGACGGGCGTGGCAATGACACGGCCAGCGGGAAGATCGTCGTAGAACCCGCGCACGGCGGCGCGCAAGGCTGCGCAATAGGTGGTGATGTCGCCTATGGCGATGTCGCCTATGGCGAGCGCCGTAGCCCGGCGCGATGCAGCGGCATCCATGCAGGCCAGGCTGCGGCGAATGAGATGCCGGCGCAGCATATCGCGCAGGTCAGACGTAGGTGGGATGGGATATTGTGTCGCTTGATTCATAGATGAGGAAGCATAAACTATAGCGTGCTATGTATCATCCCGATCCAACACCCGGTAATATCGACTGGTTCCTTCACGATCGCTTCGGCATGTTCATCCACTGGGGTCTGTACGCCCTGCCCGCTCGTCACGAGTGGGTGAAACACCGCGAGGAATTGAGCGATACGTTCTATCAGCGTTACTTCGAGCACTTTGCTCCCGATCAGTATGATCCGGCAGCCTGGGCAAAAGCCGCGCGCAAGGCCGGCATGAAGTATGTGGTGCTCACTGCCAAGCATCATGAAGGGTTCTGTTTGTGGGATTCGCAATTCACCGACTACAAGATCACAAATACTGCCTATGCGAAAGATGCGCTACGCCCCTTTGTTGACGCTTTTCGCGCCGAGGGATTGCGCATCGGTCTGTACTACTCGTTGCTCGACTGGCATCACCCCGACTTCCCCATCGACGGCCAGCATCCTCAGCGCAACTTGCCCGACGCCGCCGTACTCAATCGCAGCCGCGATATGCGCCGCTACGCCGAATACATGCGCAATCAGGTGCGCGAACTGCTCACCCAATATGGCCGCATCGACCTGATGTGGTTTGATTTCTCCTACCCCGATTTCACCTATCGCGGCCTGCCCGGCAAAGGGCGCAATGAGTGGGAAAGCGAGAAGCTGATTGCCCTCGTGCGCGAACTGCAACCCGACATTCTCATCAACAACCGGCTGAACCTTCCACCCGGTTACGCCGACTTTTACACGCCGGAACAATACCAGCCCCGGCGCTGGGTACATGTGAACGGCAAGCCGGTGCACTGGGAAGCGTGCCAGACTTTCAGCGGATCGTGGGGCTACTACCGCGACGAAGACACCTGGAAAAGCCCTGAGCAACTGGTGCAGATGCTCATCAACACCGTGGCAATGGGCGGCAATCTCATCATGAACGTCGGTCCCACGGCGCGCGGGCGCTTCGACAGCCGCGCGCTGGCCGCGCTTGATGTGTACGCGCAGTGGATGGACTTGCACAGCCGGTCGATCTACGGCTGCACGATGAGCGATTACACACCACCGCAGGATTGCCGCTTCACCCAAAACGGCAACCGGCTGTACCTGCACATCTTCAACTGGCCGTTCAAGTGGATCTACCTGGACGGCATGGCCGGCAAGATCGAATACGCGCAGATGCTGCACGACGCCAGCGAAGTGCCGGTCAAATCCGTTCTGCGCGACTACGACTACGAAGCGGTGACGCAATATATTCCCGAAGACACCGTTGTGCTAGAGTTGCCGGTGAAGAAGCCGGACGTGATCGTGCCGGTAGTTGAAATTTCCCTCAAGGAGTGAAGCAGCATGGAATATCGATCCCTGGGCCGCACGGGCGTTGAAGTCAGTGTGCTGTGTCTCGGCTGCATGATGTTCGGCGGCAAGACCAGCCCCGAAGCGTCCTATGCCATCATCGACAAGGCCATCGACGCCGGCATCAACTTTCTGGACACGGCGAATGTGTACAGCCGGGGCCGCAGCGAAGAAGTCACCGGCGAGGCGTTGAAGCGCAACGGCAAGCGCCATCAGATCGTGTTGGCTACCAAGGTTCACGGGACGATGGACGACAGCGACCCGAACATGAAGGGCAACAGCCGGCGTCACATCATCCAGCAGTGCGAGGCCAGCCTGCGCCGGCTACAAACCGACTTCATCGACCTGTACCAGATTCACCGCCCGCAATCGTCGATTCCAATCGACGAAACGCTGCGCGCGCTGGATGACCTGATCCGCGCCGGCAAAGTGCGTTACATCGGCACCAGCACCTACAGCGCGTGGCAACTGGTCGAATCGTTGTGGGTAGCCAAAGAGCTGGGCCTCAATCGCTTCGTCTGCGAACAACCGCCTTACAACCTGCTCGACCGGCGCATCGAACGCGAACTCTTGCCGATGGCTATGACCTATGGTTTCGCCACTATTCCCTGGAGCCCGCTGGCCGGCGGCCTGCTCACCGGCAAGTACGCGCGCGGCCAGGAGCCGCCCGAAGGCACGCGCTTCGCCGAATACAAGGACAACCCCATCTTGCGCCGGCGCTGGACCGAGCGCATCTTCGACGTGGTTGAAGGGCTTCAGCCGGTCGCACAGGACAAGGGATGTGCGCTGTCACAACTGGCACTCGCCTGGTGCGCCCAACAGCCCGGCGTGACCAGCCCGATCATCGGCCCGCGCACAATGGAACAGCTCGAAGACAACCTCAAGGCGCTCGAGGTCAGGATCACCGACGAGGACAGGAAGCGCATCGACGAGATCATTCCACCCGGCCAGATGGTCGCACCCTACTACGAGGCCGACTTCGGGCCACATCCCTACCGATGGTGATGGCGTGGCAATCGTAACCCGGCCCTACCACCGCGACCCGGACTTCTGGCGCGTGCGCGAGTTACTGATCGAAACGTACTCAATCACACCCATCGACTTCAACTGGGAAATCCGGCGCTGGGATGGTTGGCACACACACCGGGCAGACTCGGACTGGAAACCCGGCTGGGAGCAGCGCTTGCGCCTGTGGGAGACAGACGCCGGAAAACTGATCGGCGTTGCGCATCCCGAGGGCGAGGGTGACGCATTCCTCGAGATGCATCCGGACTTTCGCGATCTGATCGAGGAGGACATGGTCATCTGGGCCGAGGAAAATCTAGCCGAACCGGATGACAATGGGCATGGGCGCCGACTGGACATCTTTGTGCCAGATTACAACTCACCCCGACGCCGTCTGCTCGAGCGGCGCGGCTTCGCCAGGACGGAATGGGGCGGCGTGACACGCCGGCTCCGGCTCGGCAATCGCCAGTTTGCCGAGCCAGTCATAGCTACGGGCTATACGCTGCGAACCACCC
>DAOUDB010000092.1:0-15556 GCA_034431495.1 Thermoflexales bacterium | reverse complement strand
GACCAGCAGCTTGACCACGCAGCGCGGGGTGTAGAACTCGCCGCCCTTCTTGCCCTCGGCGCTGGCGAACTGCGAGAGGAAGTATTCGTACACGCGGCCCAGCACGTCCTTAGCGCGCGATGCCTCGTCGCCGACCTTGATGTTGCTGATCAGGTCGATGAGCTGGCCCAGGCGTTGCTTGTCGAGCGCGGGACGGGCGTAGTCTTTGGGCAGCACGCCCTTGAGCGCCGGGTTGTCGCGTTCGATGCCGGCCATCGCGTCGTCCACCAGTTGGCCGATCGTGGGCTGGCGCGCCTGCGCCTTCAGGTGCGCCCAGCGCGCCTCGGCCGGCACCCAGAAGATATTGACCGCGCGATACTCGTCGGGATCCTCAGGGTCGGCGTTCTGGCTGCGCTCGGCTTGCAGGGTGGCGTGCCGTTCGTCGAAGGCGTCGGAGATGTACTTGAGGAAAATCAGGCCGAGGACGATGTGCTTGTACTCGGCGGCGTCCATGCTGCCGCGCAGGGCGTCGGCCATGCGCCACAGGTCAGCCTCATATCCGACAACTGCTGAAGCCGGCTGTGCAATTGCCGGCGCGTTCTTGTGCCTTGCCATAGTCTGAGCCATACGACATGATCTTGCCAGCGCGCGCCGGTCAATGTCAATAGCGCAAAATCAGCGCAATGCCCTGGTGCGCGCGCAAGGAACCGTTGTCCACAAACACCACCTGGCCCTGCTTGTCCAGCACGGTCTCGATAATCTCATCCACCGCGTCATCGATGACGCCCGGCGCGCTGGCATCCTCGGCCGGCGTGATGTGCATGCCGCTCTCGTGAACGCGGGCCGGGAAATGTAAATCCTCTTCCACCAGCAACAGCCGGCCGCGCCCCTCTCTGGCATAGCGCCACACCTCGCCAACGGTCGAAGCGAAGCGGCGCTCGCCGACCGCCTTTTCCAGCTCGGCCAGAATCTGCCGGCGCTGCTCGGCCAGATTCATCTGTACCAGCGGCCAGACCCGCTTCGCCAACTCGTGGGCCGGCGTTTTGTCGTGGCTGCCGGTGAGCGTGATCACGCAGGGATATCCCTTGATCTGCCGCAACAGGTTAATCTCTCGACGATTCATCTCTCTCCCTTGTATGTTGATGCACGGATAGGCGCAATGGCATAGCCGTCGGCGCGATTGTCTCACAGCCGGACATGATTCCTTCAGTAAATTCTCAGCCGCGCCTGATGCGACATTTAGGCGCGGGGTCTACATTTGCAAAATCCCGCCAAACCTTAGACGGGGAATGCTTTTTTCAGGGACCAGAGTTGGAGTTAGACGTGCGGCAAGACACATCATCGGCAAGCGAAGAGACGTTCCCAGAACGCCTGCATCATCAGATGCATCAGGAGGCCGGCGCGCGGGGCAAGCGCCCAATCGCTTTCATTTTTGCGACAGTTTTCCTGGATTTGTTGGGGATCGGCATCCTGATCCCGGTTATTCCCTATCTCGTGCAGCAATACAGCAGCGACGCGCTGGCGGTTGGGCTGCTGTCGCTATCGTATGCGGCGGCGCAATTTGTAGCCGCGCCGGTGCTGGGGGCGCTGTCCGACCGCTATGGCCGGCGACCGTTGCTGGTGTTGAGCGTGCTGGGATCTGGCCTGGGCTACATTCTGTTCGGGTTGGCCGGCTCGTTGGCGATGTTGTTTGTGGCGCGCATCGTGGATGGCTTCACCGGCGGCAACATCTCTATCGCCCAGGCTTACATTGCCGATGTCACCCCGCCCAAAGATCGCGCCAAGAACTTTGGATTGATCGGGGCCGCGTTTGGGCTGGGCTTCATCATGGGGCCGGCGTTGGGCGGCGCGCTGAGCCAGATCAGCTTGCAAGCGCCGGCGTTTGCCGCAGCGTTCCTGTCGCTGGTGACGGCGGCTTTCGGCTTCTTCGTGCTGCCCGAATCGCTGCCGACGTATCAGCGCAAGCGCGGCGCCATCACCTTTGCCGAAGTCAATCCGATCCGTCAGATCGGCGACGCGCTGCAACGACCGGGACTGCGGCCGGTGCTGGCGGCGATCTTCGCGCAGAACTTTGCATTTGCCGGCCTGCAAAGCAACTTTGGCGTGTTCACGTTGCAGCACTTCGGACTTGGCCCGCAGGAGAACGCCGTGTTGTTCACCTTCCTGGGCGTGGTGGGGGTGTTCATGCAGGGCTTCCTGGTGCGCCGGCTGGTCAACCGCTTTAGCGATCAGCGCCTGGCGGTGACGGGGCTGATCATCATGACGGCCGGCTTTGTGGCGATTGCCTTTGCGCCGACGGTATGGGCGCTCTACCCCAGCATGGCGCTGGTGTCGATTGGCAACGCTCTGGCGACGCCCACCCTGACCAATCTGGTCTCGAAGCAGGCCGGAGCGCGCGAACAGGGCGCGGTGCTGGGCACAACCCAGTCGGTGGGCAGCCTGACGCGCATCACCGGGCCGTTGTGGGCCGGCGTGACGTTCGACACACTGGGAGCCGGCGCGCCGTACTGGAGCGGCGGGCTGTGGATTGCTGCCGCGGCTGTGGCGGCGGCCTGGTATGGCCGGCGACGCGGCGCTGAGCCTGCCACGGGACAGGCCGGCGCTATCCTGCCCGGCATGACTGCCGACACCGGTGGCGGCATGCCGGCGCGCTGATCCTGCGCACACAAACGCCCCCGCCCAGGACACGGGCGGGGGCGTTTCTCATTTTCTACCTGCTCGACGTCTCTGGCTCAAGCATCGCCGGCCATGCGCAGGCGAGCGATCACCATATCGAGCGCGGTGGTGTTGTGCCCACCTTCGGGAATGATGATATCGGCATAGCGCTTGCTCGGCTCGACAAACAGCTCGTGCATTGGCTTGACGCTGTTCAGATACTGCTGGACAACCGACTCGACCGAGCGGCCACGCTCCTGGATATCGCGTTGCAGCCGGCGGATGAAGCGCACATCGGCGTCGGTGTCCACGAAAATCTTGATGTCCATCAGTGCGCGCAGGGCCGGCTCGGCCAGCACCAGAATCCCTTCGACCAGAATCACACGGGCCGGCGCGACGCGCAGGGTTTCGCGCCGGCGCGTGTGCGTCACGAAGTCGTACACCGGCACGTCGGCCGGCTGGCCGGCGATCAACTGCTGCAAATGCCGCACAAACAACTCGGTTTCCAGCGAATCGGGGTGGTCGTAGTTCAGCCGGCTGCGCTCTTCAAAGCGCAGGTCGCTGTGGTCGCGGTAATACGAATCATGCTGCAACACCACGATGTTGCCCGCGCCGACCGCCTCGACGATGTTGCGCACCAGGGTGGTTTTGCCGGAGCCGGTGCCGCCGGCCACGCCCACGACAATGGGCCACCGGCGGGCGGGGGCAGCGGGGTCATGTGTCGTTGCGTTCATTGCGATGCCCTCGGCGCGTTGCCGCTGCCGGCCTCAGCCAGCGCCACAATACGAGCGTGCCCTTCGGTCAACAGCGCATCGATCAGGCGCGCCGCCTGGCGCACGTCGTCGAGCGCATCGTAGGGGTCTGGCACATCGTAACGCTGCCCGACCATTTCACTCAGCAAAAAGGTGCGCGCAGCCACGCGCGGGAACTCGACCTGAATCGCTTCCTTGTGGCCGCGCTCCATGGTCAGGATGAGGTCGAACGGGGCCAGCAGGTCGCCCGACACGCGCCGGGCGCGATGGGCGCTGACATCCAGTCCATACTCGCGCGCAACCTGCTGGACGGAAGCGGGCGAAGACTGGCCGTCATAAGCCCACGTGCCGGCCGATTCAACCCGCCATGCTCCATCCGGGCTGTGCGCCTTCAAACGCTGGCGGAACATCGCCTCGGCCAGCGGCGAGCGAGCGATATTGCCGGTGCAGACAAACAAAACAGATGGCATGATGACAGGATTCTATACGGGTGCGGCTACGATGGTTCGGCGAAGCCCAGAGAGGCCACCTTGCGCAGCGGATAGATCCGCGCGCAACGCAAGGCAAAGCCGGCGCAAGGCCGGCTTTGCTCCCACTTGCCCGCGATGGCTCGACTGAGCTCGCCGAAGTCTTTCAGTCGCCGGGCAAGTCGCGGGATTGCCCGCTGATGGATCTCCGCCAGCGGCTTGACTTCCTGTGTCATCTGGCTTGCGCCGGCGTCACCCGATCACGCCCAGCTCCCGTCCCACCTGCGCGAAGGCAGCCAGCCCCTGGTCAAGGTCGGCCGGCTCGTGCGCGGCGCTGATCATCACGCGGATGCGCGCCTTGCCGCGCGGCACGGTGGGGAAACCGATGGCCATGGCAAACACGTTGCGCTCGAACAGGGCGCGCGAGAACTTCTGCGCCAGCTCGGCCTCGCCCAGCATCACCGGGGTAATCGGCGTCTCGCTGTGGCCGATATCGAAGCCCAGGCGCTGCATTTCCTGCTTAAAGTAGCGCGTATTGGCCCACAGCCTGTCCACCTGATCCGTCGAAGCTTCGAGGATATCCACCGCCGCCAGGCACGCCGCCGCGTCGGCCGGCGTGACCGCGCTGGAGAACAGGAAGGGCCGGCCGCGCTGGCGCAGCCATTCGACGATCTCTGGCCGGCCGGCGATGTAACCGCCCACCACCCCGAACGCCTTCGACATCGTGCCCACCTCGATGTCCACTTTGCCGTGCAGCCCAAAGTGATCGACGATGCCGCGCCCGCCCCGGCCCAGCACCCCCTCGCCGTGCGCGTCATCCACCATCGTCAACAGGCCATAGCGATCGGCCACCTCGACAATGGCCGGCAACGGCGCAATGTCGCCATCCATCGAGAACACCCCGTCGGTGATGACAATGCCGCGCCGGTATGAGCCTTGCGCCTGCTGGATTTGCTGTTCCAGCGCCTGCGGATCGTTGTGCGCGTAGCGGATGATCCTGGCGCCCGACAGCCGGCAGCCGTCGATGATGCTGGCGTGGTTCAACTCGTCGGAGAAGATGGCGTCCTCTTTGCCCATCAACGCCCCCACCACCGCCAGGTTCGACGTGAAGCCGGACTGAAACGAGATGGTGGCCTCGGCGCCCTTGAACTCGGCCAGGCGTTGTTCCAGTTTGACATGCAGCGACAACGTGCCGGCGATGGTGCGCACAGCAGCCGGGCCGGCGCCGTAGCGCTCCACCGCCTGTTGCGCGGCCGCCTTCAGGCGGGGGTCGTTGGCTAACCCCAGATAGTTGTTCGAGCAAAAGTTCAACACACGCTTGCCGTCCACCACCAGCCGTGCACCCTGCGGCGAGTCGATGGTGCGAATGGTGTTGTACAAGCCCTGCGCGCGCAGCGAATCCAGCTCCTGCCGGATGAAATCGAGTTTGTCTGCCATGTGTGTTCCACCTGTAAAAGCTTACGAACCTGAAGAACCTACAAACCTGAAGAACCTGAACGGCCGGCCGGTCAAACCCAGTTCAGGATCACCTTGCCCGAATTGCCAGAGCGCATGATTTCGAAGCCTTGCTCGAATTCAGTGTAGTGGAAGCGGTGCGTGATGACCGGGCTGATGTCAAGGCCGGATTGCAGCATCGACTGCATCATGTACCACGTCTCGTACATCTCGCGCCCGTAAATGCCCTTGATGGTCAGCATGTTGAATATCACGGTGTTCCAGTCGATGGCCAGATCGGCCGTGGGGATGCCCAGCATGGCAATGCGGCCGCCGTGACACATGTTAGCCAGCATGTCGCGGAAAGCCGCGCCACTGCCCGACATCTCCAGGCCGACATCGAAGCCCTCTTTCATGCCGAGTTCTTTCTGCACCTGAGCCAGGCTTTTCTCGCGCGGGTCCACGGCCAGCGTGGCGCCCATCTTGCGCGCCAGTTCAAGCCGGTAGGGGTTGAGGTCGGTGGTGACCACATAGCGCGCGCCGGCGTGCCGCACAATCGCCGTCGCCATCACGCCGATCGGGCCGGCTCCTGTAATCAGCACATCCTCGCCCAGCACGCGAAACGAGAGCGCCGTGTGTGTGGCGTTGCCAAATGGGTCGAAGATGCTCAGAATGTCGGTGGGGATTGAAGGGTCGGCGTGCCAGACGTTGGTGACCGGGATGCACAGATACTCGGCGAACGCGCCGGGGCGGTTGACGCCCACGCCCTGGGTGTCCTTGCACAGGTGTCGCCGGCCGGCCAGACAGTTGCGGCAGCGCCCGCACACAATGTGCCCCTCGCCCGACACCAGATCGCCAATGTTCAGATCGCGCACGTTCGATCCCATCGCCGCCACGGTGCCGACAAACTCATGCCCCACCACCATCGGCACCGGGATGGTCTTTTGCGACCAGGCGTCCCAGTTCCAGATGTGCACATCGGTGCCGCAGATCGAGGTCTTGTGAATCTTGATCAGCACGTCGTTGATGCCGGGCTGTGGGATGGGCACTTCGTCCAGCCAGAGACCCTCACGGGGATATTTCTTGACCAGGGCTTTCATCGTTCCGGTAATCATGGTTGCTCCAACTTGCGTGTCGTGGATTGCGTGTTGCGCATGGGATAGTGTACCGCGCCAGTCAGTCAGCGATGTCGAGGAGGACTTTCAACACACCCGGCCGGCCGGCATGTTCCAGCGCGCGCGCGCCGTCGCGCAGGGGATAACGGGCATGGATCAGCGACGTGACATCGACGCGCTTGTGCGCCAGCAGGCGCAACGCCGGCTCGAAAGGTCCGCAGCGCGACCCGACCACGGTGATCTCATCCACCACGATCATGGTCAGGTTGGCCTGCGGCAGCCCTTCGTAGGTGCTCTTCAGCACGAGCGTGCCGCGCGGGCGCAAGAGCTGGCGCGCCAGATCGAAACCGGCCGGCGAACCCGTGCATTCGACCACCACATCGAAGCGGCGCGCCTCAACAGCGCCGGCTTCAGATACCAGCATTGTCCTGATGCCGCGCTGCCTCAGAATATCCAGCTTGGCAGCATGTTTGCCGATGGCGGTCAGATCGCAGGCTGTTGTGCGCAGCACCTGCGCGCACAACAGGCCCAGTTTGCCATCGCCCAGCACGGCCACGCGATCGGTTGGCTTGAGATGAACCTGCTCCACAATCTGGCAGGCAGCGGCCAGCGGCTCGACAAACACGGCTTCATCATCCGAGACGGCGTCCGGCACGCGATGCAGATTGACCAGCGGCAGGCGGGTGTAGTCGGCAAACACGCCATCGCGCCGGTCGATGCCCAGGGTGGTGCGGGCCGGGTCCTGGGCGCGCTGACGCCAGTCGCGCGAGGGCGAGGCCGGCGGCACTGCGTTGATCTCGCCCACAACACGATCGCCGGGGCGGATGACAGGCGGCGGGTCGGCAGGAGCGGGCATGACCGATTCCACGACGCCGACGAACTCGTGGCCCAGCACGCCGCGAAAACCCATGTAGCCTTTGATAAGCTCCAGGTCTGTGTTGCAAATGCCGGCGCGGGTGACGCGCACGATGGCCTCACCCGCTGCGGGTGTGGGAGCTGGATAGTTCGGGTTGAATGTGAGTTGATCGGATAGCACCAATGCGCGCATAGCGCGCATGTTACCCGATTACCTGCCGCAGCGCCTCGCGGGTTTCTTCGATTTCCCGGCGCAATCCAATCCGCTCGAAGCCGTTGCGCGCTTCAGTCAGCGCGCGCCGCGCGCCGGCCAGATCGCCCCGCGCGCGCAACAACTGCCCCTCCACAAAACACACATCCGGCATGTGTCGATCTATGGCATGGCGAATCACACGCTCGCGGCATTCGGCTGCAAGCTGCTCAGATGCATCGAGCTGGCCCTGTTCCAACAGCACGCGCGCCAGTTCCAGTTGCAGTGACAGCATGGCACGCACGGGGGCTTCCTCGCCGCCGATCTGGGCGCCGATCGCCAGCGCCTCCGACAATACTTGCCGGGCTTGCCACAGATTACCTTTCTGACGCAGACAGGTAGCCAACCACTTCAGCGCCACCAGTCGCGCCGAGACGACTTCGGGCAGCGACGATTCGCCCAGGCCGGCCAGCAACGCGCGCCACTCGTGCTCTGCCTCATCCACCGCGCCACGCGCCAGATGATACGTCGCCAAACTGTGGTGATACGGCTCAGCCACATCTCCCGGTAAGGCGTGCGCCGCCGCCAGCGTCTGCATACGCACCAGCCACGGTTCCGCTTCCACCAGTTTGCCGGCCCGCGCCATGCGCTGAACATGATGCGCCAGCCAGCGCGTCTCCTCAACCGGCTGATCGAGCGCCTGCGCCGCCTGGGCCGCTGCCAGGTTGATATCCGGCTCACGGCTCATCAGGCCGCGCACATAGCAGTAGAAGCCACACCCTTGCGCCAGCGCCAGCGCCGCTGCGTGCCGCCCATTGCGCATGGCCCACCCCATCACCGTGTGCAACATGTCGCGCTCCGGATCGAGCAGCTTCAGCCGGCCCAGATCGTTGCGGCAATAGCCCACCTGGCCGGTCAATCGCACATACCAGTTCAGCCAGCGCCCCCGCGCGGCACTCTCGAACGCCTCATCCTGCGCAAGTTCGCGCACAGCAAACGCGCGGGCCAGCGGATGCAGCGTGTAACGCGGCACGCTGTTCAGATCTGCCTGCTGTGGATCTATAAATGCCAGATCGATCAGCCGCTCCACAGCGCGCGCAAACGTCATGCCGCGCACGTCAGCCGTGACCGACAACGCTTCCTGATCTGCGCTGGGCGCGAACAGCGCCATCGACAACAGCACGCGCCGGGCCGCTTCGTCGAGCAGCGCCCAACTGCGCTGGAATAAATCCTGGAACAAGTCGCCACGGGCGGCGCACAACTCGTCGATGACGGATTGCAGAGGCCGGCGCTCGTACTTGACGCACCCCAGCGCTATCTCGATGGCCTTCGGGTTGCCACCGGTGACCTCAAGCAGCGGCATGAACAGCCTGCTCGCCTGGCAGGCCTCAGTCGTGGTCGCGCTCGCCAACGCCAGCCGGTCGATCCGCAACATTTGAAGCCGGTGCTCGATGAACTCCAGCGCTTCCGCGTCGCTCATGCCGCGCAGATCAACCGGCCAGGTGCCTTGCCGAAATTCACGGCGGTACTCGCGGGTGGTGATAAGCGCCTTGCTCGGTTCGGGAAGTTTCGACAACCAGCGCAAGAGGGCCGGGTCGGTCACCGTCTCGAAGTTATCCACGATCAGCAAGATGCGCCGGCGGCGCAAAAGCTGCTCGACCTCGCGGCGCTTTTCCTCCAGCCCATAGTTGGCGTAACCATCGTAGCCCAGCGTGTGCGCGATCTCGTCCAGCACGCTGGACAGGGTGGTAAATCCAGGCCGCTCGGCATCGCTGACCCACACCGCGCCGTCGAAGTGGGGCGCATCAGGAGCAGCCGCATGACCAGCCAGACAGCGCGCCGCCACCTCGCGCGCCAGGCTGGTTTTGCCCATTCCCCCCAGGCTGGACAACACCACCACGGCAGTGCGCTGACGCAGCGCCTCCAGCAGCTCGGCAAAGGGCTGGGCGCGCATGACGAAACGGCCATAGCCGGGCGGCGGCAGATTGTGCAGCACGCGCTCCTCGGCTCGCTCGGTCAACGTGGCCGGGCACAACTCGTCGATCAGCGCATCGGGCGCCGGATAGCCGGCCACGTGCAGGAAGCGCGTCAGCCAGCGCCGGTTCAGGTATCCCCGGCGGACGCCGGCCTCTGCGAAGATGCGAAGCGCACGCGGATCGGGCGGCAGCCGGCCGCTTTTGTAACGCTGGATCGAAGCCACCGTCAGCCCGATCTGCTGGCCCAGTTCCTGCTCGACGATTGGGGCGGTCTTGCCCTCGTAGGTGGCAATGCTGTTAATGGCGCCGCTGAGCAAGCGCCCGAACTCGGCGTTGATCTTTGCGCGCGCGTCCGATGTCCCTGCCATAGGCCCGTCTCACATTCTGTTGCTGGCCCGATGGTAACACCGGCGCTATCGGAAATTGCCCCCGCGCCATTCTGAAATTTCCGAGCGTCAATGCGGATCTTTCTACGCCCAGACCGGCTATTCTCCGGGCAAACATGCGTCGCCGGATACCGGCAATTCGACCTGAACTACGATGCGTAGACCGCACCCGTTCATCTATTTCCTCGTTACCGCAACGGCTCTGGCTGCCCTGATTGTTGCGGCACTCCTCGCGCTGCAATTGCCCCTTTCCCAACTGCTCGCGCTTCTGGGAATGTTGATAGCAGTCGCCGCATTCGCGCTGACATTAATCGCCGGCTATCGGGTGTTTTACAAGCGCGTGCCAGAACGCTATGCCGGCGTGATTTGGAAGAATCAGCGCCGGGATTGCGAAATCTTCCCCGGCGGCAGCAACGCATTCGTACTGCCCTGGGAAAAGCTGGAGCTGATCGACATGCGCGAGAAGCTATTCGATCATGTCTTCAACTGCGTCACGCGCGATCGTGTGCGTGTAACCATCCGGGTCACCGCGCGCTGGCAGATCGACGAACGCTACTTGCGACATCATCTCAGCATTGGCATCAATCCGCCCACCGTGCTGGAGCAGTTGATCGGCGCCTGCCTGAACTACGACATCATCAGCCGCACTGTGGAGCGGGTGCAGGATGAAGCGCGCCTGATCGCTTTTCATATCGACCGGCGGGTGGGAGATTATCTCTACGGCGCGCCCCTGTTCGGCCTGATCCTTGACCACACGCAGATTGTCAACATCACACTGCCGGCCGGCATTACTGCCGTTGCCGAACAGGCCCGCCAGCTCGACCTGGAGCAACAGATCGCGCGCCACCGGCGCGGCGTTGAATACGCGAACCGTATGGCTGAGACGCAGGCCAACACGCAGGAATTGCTCGCGCTCAATGGCACGTTGCAGGACATCTCACCGCTGGCGCTGACCTACGCCAGCCTGCTCCAGCTTGCGCGCCAGCAACAAACACACGCCGCACGCTGACGCATGGCGCGTGGGTGTCTCTGCCCGTTGCGACGCGCGCGGGCATCGTGATGCCGGCATCGGTGATGCCGGCATCGGTGATGCCGGCATCATATTGCCGGCATCATATGCCGCACAGCGCGTAATAGCCCTGCGCTGCGCCCCACAACTGTTCCAGCTCGCAGAACTCGTCGGCGATGTGGGCGTGCTCCTCGCGCCCCGGCCCAAAGCCGATGGTCGGGATGCCCATCAGGCCGGCGCTGCGCGCGGCGTTGGTGCAAAAGGCGTAATAGCCGATCTCAGGATCGCCAAGCGCAGCCCGCGCAGCGCGGATGAAGTCGCTGTCGGGGTCCATCTTCCACGCCGGCTGGAACTTGAGGCCGGTGCGTTGCGCGCCCGTGTAGGTGGTGATGGTCTCGGTGTCGATCTCTGCGCGCGCCCGGAAGGTGGGGTCCTGAGCGCGCAGGCGGTCGATGATCTGGTTGAGCGGGTCGAGCACGTCGCGCTCGGTTTCGCCAACCAGCAGCCGGCGGTCGCAGCGCATGCGGCAGCGATCGGGCAAGACTGACACACTGGGATAAGGCGAGCTGACGATCTCGGTTGGCTCGAAGATGCCGGCGCCCAGCAGCGGGTCGCGCGGCGGCTGCCACTCATTGACGGCCAGAATCAGCCGGGCGGCCTGCTTGAGCGCATTGACGCCCAGATGCGGTGTGCTGGCGTGGGCCGGCACCCCCTCAACGGTGAGGAAGACCTCGGCGCGGCCGCGCCCACCGATATTCAGCTTCAGGTTGGTGGATTCGCAAATCACCACACGCGCGGGGCGGTTTGCCGTCAACACATCGGCCAGCGCCAGACCCTCGATTTGCTCTTCGTTGACCGAAGCCGAAATGAAGACTGTGCTGCGCAGCCGGCCATCGGCTTTGGCATAGGCTGCGCCGCACAACGAGGCGGCCAGCGCGCCTTTCATATCGGCTGTGCCGCGCCCCCACAGTTTGCCGTCGCTGACCTCGCCGCCAAATGGCTCCTTCGTCCACTGGCCGGCAGCCTCGACCGTGTCCATGTGCGAATCGAACAGGATGCTGCCAGCGCCGGCAGCCGGCGCGGCAGGCGTAAGCACGCCGATCACGTTACCCAGCGCATCCACATGCACTTCGTCATAGTTCAACGCGCGCATGGCGTTCACAACCCCCTGCGCAGCGGCCGACTCCTGGCCGGCCAGGCTTTTGGCCCGCACCAGGTCGCGGGCGATCTCGACAACTTGTTGCTTTCTATCGGCAGTCAGGGTCATGTTTCACCAGAGTACCAGAGTAAATGGGGAATCCAGCGCAAGCGGGCCAGCGTGAGATGCCGGCGCTGTCAGCGCAGCACGCGCAACACGGCGTCAATGATGTCCTGTGTGTTGGGCAAGACGAATTGCTCGAGCGCCGGCGCGTAGGGCAACGGCACATTCTTCGCGGCAACGCGCGCAATGGGCGAATCGAGATAGTCGATCGCGTGCTCGGCCAACAGGGCAGCGATTTCAGCGCCGGGGCCGGCGCGTTTGTGCGCCTCGTGAACGATCACCACCCGGCTTGTCTTCTTCACAGATTCGATCAGGGTTGGCAGATCGAGGGGCACCAGCGTGCGCGGGTCGATCACCTCGCACGAGATGGCGCGATCGCGGGCGGCCAGTGTCGCGGCAGCATCGAGCGCGCGCGGCAACATGCCGCCGATGGCGACGATGGTCACATCCGCGCCTTCACGGGCCACGCGGGCCTGGCCCAGCTCGACCACGTGATCACCATCGGGCACTGCGCCTTTGGTGGCATACAGCATTTTGTGCTCGAAGAACAACACCGGGTCTTCGCCGCGAATGGCGGCCTTCAGCAGGCCCTTGGCGTCAGCAGGGGTGGCGGGACAGGCAATCTTCAGACCGGGCACGTTCATGAACCACGACTCGGGGCTTTGTGAATGCTGCGCGGCTGCTGCGCCGGGTGCGCCGGTTGTCACACGAATGGTGAGCGGCACGCGCGCTTTGCCGCCGCTCATGTAGCGCGCTTTGGCGACCTGATTGATGAGTTGGTCGCCGGCGCAACCCAGAAAGTCGCCGAACATGATCTCGGCCACCGGGCGCATGCCCATCATGGCCGCGCCGAGGGCAGCGCCGATGACGCCGGCTTCGCTGATGGGTGTGTCCATCACGCGCTCGGGGCCAAATTGTTCGAGCAGGCCGGCGGTCACGCCGAACACGCCGCCCATCGTGGCCACATCTTCGCCGAGGATGAACACGCCGGGATCGCGCTGCATCTCTTCGCGCAACGCTTCGTTGATCGCCTCGCTGTAGGTGAGTTGCCTCATCATCACATCACTTCGCTCAGGGTTCGAGCAGGCGCATTGTAACCGCAGGCTTTTTGAGGGGGAGGCGCCGCGCCAAACACAGCCGGCGCGCTTGTGAGGGCCGGCTGAAAATACCGCCTGACCTGCCCGAGAAGGCACCAATGACCCAATGGCTCAATGGCTCAATGGCTCAATGGCTCAATCGCGCGCTGGTTCAATCGAGGAAATCTTTGAGTTGGCGGCTGCGGCGGGGATGGCGCAGCCGGCGCAGCGCGCGGCCTTCGATCTGCCGGATGCGCTCGCGCGTCAGGCCAAACTTCTGGCCCACCTCTTCGAGGGTGTAACACTTGCCGTTGATCAGCCCGAAACGCAGGCGCAGAATGCGCTGCTCGCGTGGGGTGAGGGTGGAGAGTACCTGCTCAATCTTGTCGCGCAGCAACTCGTCGTACACCGTCTGCGACGGCGATGGCGTAGCCTCATCCTCGATGAACGAGCCGAATTCGTTGTCCTCCTCTTCGCCTACGGGCTGTTCCAACGAAAGCGGCCGCCACGACACCTTCAGCATCCACTCGACCTTGTCCGACTCGACGCCCAACTCGCTGCCGAGTTCCTCTGGCGTGGGTTTGCGACCCAGCACCTGCTCCAGCTCGTGAGTGGTTTTGTACAGCCGGCGAATGCGATCGCTCATATGAACCGGCACGCGGATGGTGCGCGCCTGGTCGGCGATGGCGCGGGTGATCGTCTGACGAATCCACCACGTGGCGTAGGTGCTGAAGCGGAAACCCAGTTTGTGGTTGAATTTCTCGACGGCCTTCATCAGGCCGAGATTGCCCTCTTGAATGAGGTCCAGGAACGGCACGCCCCGGCCCATGTACTTTTTGGCGATGCTGACCACCAGGCGAGTGTTGGCCTTGATGAGATGTTCGCGCGCCAGCCGGCCTTCCTCGACGTATTCGTTCAACTTGTCCAGTTCGCCGGGTTTGGCCGAATCCTGGATCGAGCGCGCCTTCGACCTGGCCCGGTTTCCACGCTCAATTGCTTTGGCGAGCTTGATTTCTTCGGCCATAGTCAGCAGCGGCACGCGCGCCATCTCGCGCAGGTACAGGCCGATGCTGTCGTCTGCGCTCAGGGTGGCGGTGTCGTCCTCGTCTTCCTCATCGTCGTCATCGTCTTCGAGGCCGAGGGTGTCTGCTGCTTCCTCGTCTTCGGCCGGCAAGTCCTGGAGCTGAACGCCCGCCTCCGCCAGCAGCGCAATCACCCGATCCACCTGTTCATAGCTGTCGTCGACTTCCGGCAGCAATTCGAGGATGTCGTCTATGACCACGCCACCCTGGGTCTCAGCTTTGATCAACAATGCGGCAACGATCTGATCCTCATCAAACGTCATGGTCATGGTGAGTCACTCTCCGTTTGCTGTGTCCTCGCTCGCCCACTTCACCTGGAGCCAGTCGGCATCCTCGTGGTCGATGAGTTGCGACGCGCTGGCATCGTCGCGATAGGCGGGGCTGACAGGGTTCATGGGCATTGCCATGATAATGTGTTCGCGCAGCGTCTCGGTCAGATCGATACGCCCATCCTCGCGCAGTCGCCGGTCCGGGTCGGGCGTGTACTCGCCCGGTAAAAAAAAAGCCACGTCTTCCAGGGGCACGCTCAGGGGCAGTTCGAACATTTCGAGGGACCGGGAGCACTGCGCCTGGGTCGCCGTCTCGATGACGCCCTCCACAAGCACCCGGTCGTTGGTTCTGGTGAATGTAATCTCGCCCCGCAAGTACGACACATGAAGCTCATCGTCCAACCATGTGGGGCCGCGGTCGAGTTGCTCTACCTGGCGAGTTCCTACCGGCGCGAAAATCAGCTTGTGGAGCCGAAAGCGCATGGGCCGAATCTTATCACAGACAGGGCGCGCACGGCGCTGGCCAGAACAGACGCGCCCTGAGCGAGCGCACCTGAGCGGATATTCGTCCGGGACGAACTGTATAATCCGTGTGATTCTCTTTCTGGTCAGCACAGTGAGCAGGTGGGCGGGCTTTTCGGCGCGCGCCATGTTCAGCACATCGAAGCCGGGCGGGTCATCGCGGTGGAGGAGGTTGCGATACAGGAACAACAGCGCTGCAAGCGCCTGATTTTGAGTCCAGGCAGCGACGCGCGCGCGGGGTGCCGGGTGAGTCAGAAAGGCTTCGATTTCAGGCCGGCCCATATCATTGAGATGGTGTTTGCCGTGGAAGAGGATAAAGCGTTTGATCCAGTTGACGCAGCTTTCTTCGGTGCGGTGAGCGTAGCGCCTGAGGCGAATGGCGTCGCGCACCTGGTCGAGCAGCTTTTTGGGACGAGCGGGGTTGGAAGGTGAAAGCGTTGAATCGGCCATATGCGGATTATGCAGAAGCAAAGGCCGATTCGAGTCTGCATAACATAGGAAATGGGCTGACTTAGGCCGACCAGGGTC
>DAOUDB010000091.1:0-4787 GCA_034431495.1 Thermoflexales bacterium | reverse complement strand
GGCTGTGGGCGCGCGCACTGGCGCGCGGTCTGGTTTTCCGGCGCGAGATGCGCTACGGCTGGGCGCAGGTTGGCGACCGCCTCGAGGAACGCTTCACCTTGCACAACAACAGCCTTGCGCCGGCTCTGTGGGTCGAGGTGGTCGATCACACTGCCATGCCGGACTATCAGACCGGCCGCGTCACCGGCGTCGATAGTCGCTCGCAGACGCAATGGCGCACGCAGAGTCTGTGCACCCGGCGCGGCGTGTTCACCCTCGGCCCGACCACGTTGCACACCGGCGACGTGTTTGGCATCTATCGCGTTACCGTCGAGTCGCCCAGCGCGACCACGCTGATGGTGTTGCCGCCGGTCATCCCGTTGCCGCGTATCGAGGTTGCCCCCGGCGGACGCGCCGGCGAGGGTCGCCCGCGCGCCAATGCCCCCGAACAAACCGTCAGCGCCTCGACCGTGCGCGAGTATTACCCCGGCGACAGTCTGCATCGCATTCACTGGTTGACCACTGCCCGGCGCGGTTCCCTCTTCGTCCGGCTCTTCGACAACACGCCGGCCAGCCACTGGTGGATCATGCTCGACATGGATCGCGGTGCGCACATCGGTCAGGGGCAGGATTCAACCGAAGAGCACGCCATCACACTGGCTGCGTCGCTGGCCGATGCCGGCCTGCGCGCCGGCCAGTCGGTCGGCCTGACCGCCTTTGGCGACGATCTGGTGTGGCTGCCGCCCCAGAGCGGCGACCCCCAGCGCTGGCGTTTGTTGCGTGCTCTGGCACTCTTGCGCCCCGGCCGTGTCACGTTGGGAGAGTTGCTCGATCGCGCCCGGCCCACCCTGAGCCAGTTTTCCAGCGTGATCGTCATCACGTCGGCGGTCGCGTTTGCAGACGCAGCCCGCGCGCCGGCGTGGTGCGATCGCCTGCTGATGTTGCAACGCCGGGGCGTTGTGCCCACTGTCTTGTTGCTCGATGCCGGCGCGTATGGCGATGAAGCCGGCCTGCTCCGCGATCAGGCTGCGCGCGCGTCGCAAGTGCTGGCCGGGCTGGGCGTTGCCAGCCAGGTCATCGGGCGCGCTGTGTTCGACCGCCCGGAGAGCAGGCCGGGCCGCGAAGGTGAATGGGAGTGGCACATTTTGCCCACCGGCATGGTCGCGCCGGTGCGCCAACCCCGCAACATCGACTGGAGGACGGTGCCATGAGCATCGTTCAGGGCGCAGTGGGCTGGTTGGTGCGCCGGCTGGGCTTCGCCACGCTGTTGATGCTGGCGATTCTGTTTGTGCCGCAATTCGTGCTGGCCTTCGTGCTCACGCAAAATATCCGCGGACTGGACAGTAACCTGTTGGTGGGCATGGCTGCGCTGGGGTTGGTCAGCGCCTGGTGGCTGGCGCGGCCGACAGGGTCCGTGACGTTTGCGCCGACCCGGCTCGGCTCACTCTGGGCGCTGCTGTTGGCACTGGGGATTGGGTTGCCGGCGGTCGCAGTGCGGGTGGGAGGATTGGCCGGCAAAGTGCTGGCGCTGGGTGCGCAACTGGCCGACACCTATCGGGCGCTGAGCGGGCCGTTTGCCGACCCCGCGCCTTACCTCGAACAGGTTGCGCGCTCGCTCAGTGCCCTGTCTGGTGATCTGGCAACGCTGTGGGGCCGATCGCAGACCTGGCTGATTCAACTTGTGCAAGGAAGCCCGGCCTTCGATCCCGTTGCGGCGGCGCTGGTATGGGCCTACGTGGTCTGGGGTGTGGCCGCGTGGAGCGCCTGGGCTGTGCGCCGGCACGCCAACGCATTGTTGGGACTGGCGCCAACGGTGGCTGTGCTGGCCCTGACGGTGTTGTACGTCGGCGATGAGCCGCGCACGTTATTGGCGCCGTTGGGCGCAGGGTTGGCCCTCATGGTCGTCATCGGACAGGCCGGCCGCGAGGCGCGCTGGCGGGCCGCCGGCATAGATTTCTGGGAAGGCATGCGACTGGACATGACCATCTCGGCTGTCCCGCTGCTGATTCTGCTGCTCATCACAGCCAGCATTGTGCCCACGTTCTCGCTCGAGCGTGTGGTGCGCTGGACGCAGGAAATCTTCGTGCGCCCCATTGCCGAGGAGCGCCCGGTCGTGCCTGAGTCGCTTGGCCTTCAGCCCCGTCCTCGCCCGGCCCGCTCGCTCGACAACTTGCAGGCGCCCGGCTTGCCGCGTCGCCATTTGATCGGGGCAGGGCCGGAGCTTTCGCGCGAGCTTGTCATGTACGTCAATACCAGCGACATGCCGATGCCGATGGAGGGCATCCCGCCGGAGTTGTATGAGGCTGGCGACATCCCGCGCCTGTACTGGCTGGGCAGCACCTATGACTTCTATAGCGGCCTGGGTTGGTCGACCAGCAGCACGCGCGAGGAACAATTCGTTGCCGGCCAGCCGCTCATCACCGAGACCATCACGGCGACGTTGAGCCAGACCCACCGACTTGTGCGCCAGTCGTTCGTGTTGATGGACAACCCGGCCGGCGTGATCTATGCCGCAGGCGTCTACGTGTCTGCTGACAGCGACTACACTGCAGCCTGGCGTTCCTTTGGCGATCTGTTCAGCATCCGCGCGCCAGATGTGACCGAATACCGCGTTGACTCCTATGTGTCCAACGTGTCCGAGTCGCAGCTGCGCGAAGCCGGCTCGGATTACCCCGACTGGATTCTGGAGCGCTACCTTAAATTGCCCGACTCATTGCCCGACCGGGTTCGCGCGCTGGCCCGCGACTTGACGGCCACGGCGCCGACGCCTTACGAACGGGCCAGGGAGATTGAGTCGTATTTGCGCGGATATTCCTACACGCTGGACTTGCCGGCCCCGCCGATCGGCCGTGATGTGGTGGATTATTTTTTGTTCGACCTGAAGCGCGGTTATTGCGACTACTTTGCCACCGCGATGGTAGTCCTGGCGCGCGCCGCCGGCCTGCCGGCTCGTGTTGCGGTCGGCTATGCCACAGGCACATATGACCCGCGAGCCGCCCGTTACGCAGTGGTGGGCACCGACGCGCATTCATGGCCGCAGGTGTATTTCCCCGGCTATGGCTGGATCGACTTCGAGCCGACCAGCGCCCGGCCATTGATCGACCGGCCGGCCGATCCGCTCGAGTTCGATGTATCCACACTGCCGCGCAGCGCGCCGAGTGAGCCGATCACCGCGCAACGCATCCGTGCTGAGGGACAACGTATTGGTGGCCTGCTACTGATCGCGATGGCGCTCGTTTCGGTGGGGGCGGTGTGGCTGCTGGGCGACACCTGGCGCTTGAGCCGGTTGCCGCCGGAGAAGGCGATTGCGCGCCTGTACGGGCGCGTGTATCGACGCGGGCGAACGCTGGGCGCGGGGTCCGGGCCGGGCGACACGCCCTACGAGTTCGGAGCAAGCCTCGACGAACGCTTGAGCGTGTTGATGGATGGGCGTGGCAACGCAGATGGTCAGGCAGATGCCCGCCTGGAGATTGATCGCGCTGAGTTGCGCAAACTGGTGGATCTGTATGTGCGCGCCAGCTATGGCCCGCATCCGCAGGATGCCGGCGCGCGCGCCGCGGCGATCAATGCCTGGCTGACGGTGCGGCGCAATCTGTGGCTGGCCTGGTTGCGCTACCGCCTGGCGCGCCGCGCGCTCAAGCCTGATCGGCGATAGCTGTGATATGACAGGCTCGGCACGGCAGGCTTATTCCGATGGCCTGTCCACCCCATCTCGGAAAACATATCCTGGCATCAGCAGAATGTACATGACCATCCCGATCAACTCGATCAGCGATTGAAAGACGATGGCGACCGCAGCGAGTTCAAAGGCCGGCGGGAGTGCCAGCGCCAATGGCAACACCACGAACGAATTGCGCGTCCCAAAACTGAATGCCAGCGTGCGCCCCTGCGCTGGAGGTAGCCTGAACACACTGGCCAGAACGCGCGCCAACAAGCCGGCCAGCACCAGAAAGCCGGCGAATAGCGCCAGCAATTCTTCCAGCAGCGTAACCGCCCCGATCACCACAGTTACCTGCGTGGCGGCAATGATGAAGACCACGATGCTCAGCAACGGCGTCGGCGCCCAGCCCAGATGATTCAGCAGCGCCCTGCGTTGTGCGCCACGTTCGGCCCATTTCTGCGTGACGAACGCTGCCAGCAACGGCAACAGGATGATGCCGGCGAAGGCGACCAGCACTTCCTGCCGCGCCAGGCTGACGGTGACGCTCTCGCCGAGGAACAGAGACAGATAGAGTGGCAGCAGGATCATCTGCAATAGCAGACTGAGCGGCGCAAAGGCAATGGCGCGCTGAGTATCCCCCTTACCCAGATGCGTAAAAGTGATGAACCAGTCTGTGCAGGGCGCAAGCAACACCATGAGTGACCCCAGCCGAGCGGCCGGGTGCTGTGGCAGGAATTGTGTCAATAGCCATAGCGCGGCTGGTATGAGTAGAAAATTGCCGGCCACAACCGCCTGGAAGAAGCGAATGTCGCGGATTGCGTCTCGCAGGCGCATCAGGGACACTTGCGTGAATGTTGTGTAGAGCAGCAGCGCCAGCACCGGCCACAGCAACCCTTCCAGAGTGCCGGCCTGTTCGGGCCAACGCATGCCGACCGCCATCCCGCAACCGATGGCGAGCAGATAGATCAGCGCCTGGAACTTTTCAAGTGTTTCACGTCTCAAGCGAGCGGCTATTTTATCTTCCCGCAGCCTGATCGTCTGTGGGAAGATGCCGGATGGGTGTAGCGCAGAAATGTGGGCGACTTTTTCTGCGGCGAGGGCAAAATAGGGAGCATGAAGACATCTGCTGTATCCACCCCCGCGCAGC
>DAOUDB010000090.1:0-5941 GCA_034431495.1 Thermoflexales bacterium | reverse complement strand
GTCGAAGTGGCACGCGCAGCGTTCGACGAAGTGCGCGCGCATCGCGCCTGGCGCGGCGGAGCGCCATTCCAGCCGGCCTGCATCATGTTTGTGACCTACGCCGAGGCGGGCAGCGCCGTGCCGGCCACACCCGATGGCCGGCGGGCCGGCGAGCCGGTGGCCGACTCCATCGGCCCGATGCAGGGCCGCGACCGGCGCGGCCCGACCGCCATGCTGCGCTCGGTGTGCAAGCTGCCCCTGAATCAGGCCACGGGCACGCCGGTGCTGAACATTCGTGTCAGCCCTGGCCTGTTCAAGTCCGCCGAGGGTCGGGCCAGGTTCCGCGCATTGGCGCAAACTTACTTCGAGATGGGCGGTATGCAGATTCAGGCCAGCGTTGTCGACCAGGAGACCTTGCGCGACGCCATCGCCCACCCCGAACGGCACGGCGATCTGATTGTGCGAATCGGCGGCTACTCGGAGTATTTCAACAATCTGTCGCCGGCGCTCAGGTTGTCGATGCTGGAGCGGACGGAGTATTGCTGAACACGGGCCGGTCTCGCAAGCCGGCAACCACAAACAGGAGAATGGAACCATGCCTTCGCACTTCACCCTTCGCATGCAGTTCGGCCCGCACCAGGACCCCAGCGTTGTCACAGAGCAGTTGCGCAAGCTGATCCGCGACGCGCCGGTGGACGAAATCATGTTTTTCTTCTACGCCGAAGAATTGAACGACGGCCACGACACATTGGAGCGCATCGATGCGTGGATCGAACGCTCGCGGCCTTACCGCACAGCCATGGCCGAGGCCGGCGTCGCGGTCAGCCTCAACCCCTGGCACACTGTGTTGCATTGTGACCGCGGACGCACGCTGAAAGCCGGCCAGAACTGGCAGCGCATGGTGGATCCCAACGGACGCGCAGCCACAGCGGTAGTGTGCCCGCTCGATCCGGGCTGGCGACGCTACTACGCCGAGGCGCTGGCGCGCTATGCGCGTGAAGGTTTTCGCGTCATCTGGATCGACGATGACATCCGTTTTCACAATCACGCGCCGCTGGACTGGGGCGGTTGTTTCTGCCCGCTACACGTGGCCGAGTTCAACCGGCGCGTCGGCGCACAGGCCACGCGCGAGCAGATCGTGGCAGCCTGCACTGCGCCGGGCCAGCCGCACCCCTGGCGCAGCGCATGGATGGACATGTGGGAAGACACCCATCTGCGCATGATTGCCGAATGGCGCGGAATCGTGGAAGCGCACGGCGCGCGACTCGGGCTGATGTCGAGCGCGCCGGAATCACACGCGGCAGAAGGCCGGCGCTGGGACGACTGGTGGCGCGCATTCAGCGGCGATAAGGCGCCCATCCACCGGCCGCACTTCTGGGCCTACAGCGACACGCAGGGCAGCGCCTTGCCCAACTCCATCGCCATGCTCGACCAGAACCGCGCTGTGCAGCCGGCCCATGTCAGCAGCGGGCCAGAAATCGAGTGCTTCCCCTATGGACGATGGAACAAGTCGTTCCGGCAGATCGGGGCGCAGATGGCGCTGGCGCATGTGCTCGGCTCCAACGCGCTCAACATCAGCCTGTATGACTTCATGGGCAACGATCCTGAGGATGAGCCAGAGCGCGCGCAATTCCTCAGGGCATGGCGGCCGGTGTGCGATTGGCTGGCCGACACGTTTCCGATGACCTTGCGCCCCGTGGGAGTGGGCGTCCCCTGGTCGCAGGACATGGGCCGGGCCATCCACACCGACGGCAGCGGCACATGGCAATCGCTCACCTGTCCTTCGCGCGGCTGGGCGCGCTGGTTGGGCGCCGCCGGCCACGCCTTTGCCATGCGGCCAGACGACACGGTCAACGCGCTGGCCGGCCCGGTGGTGTGGAGCTTCAGCGATGACCAGCTCCGGCAGTGGCTGTCGCGCGGCGTGTTGCTCGACGGCATCGCCGCACACATCCTGATCGAGCGTGGGCTGGGCGAATGGATCGGGATGTGGCGCGGCCGCCTTATCACGCAACGCGATACGCTGTACTCGGTGGAACAGATTCTCGATCCCGCGTTCGGCCTGCGCGCAGGCGCGCAAATCTCGGCAAACCACGAAACGCTGGCTGCCTGCATCTTTCAAGGCGAACCGCTCGCCGGCGTTCGCATTGTCAGCGACCTGCGCAACCCCGCCCAACAGATCGTGGGACATGGCCTAACTCTGTTCGACAACGCGCTGGGCGGGCGCGTCGCCACCGTGCCGTGGTCGGCAGACACGCCGGCGATCATGAATGGGCTACGCGCCGCGCAACTGGCCGGCGCATTGCGATACCTCGACCCGGCCAACAGCGCCGGCCATGTCTCAGGCGGCGCATGGCTCATTCCGCAATTCCTGACCGATGGCACGCGCTGGCGCGGCGTGGTGTGGAACGCCGGCCCCGACGCGGCGCCGGCTGTGACGGTGTATCCGCCAGCCGGGATGCCGCCAATCACATCAGCGATTCACGTCGATGCGGCCGGGCAGAGACACGCGGCGCAAATTTCCGAAAATCGTGTTTACTTCGACTCCAGCGCCCCACTCCACCAATGGGAGTTTGTGGTGTTGACGGATGAAGGATGAAGGATGCATGACAACGCCGACCACGCTGACGCCCGACTCCTGATTCCTGAAGATTGACAACTGATCCAAGAGGAGCATTCAAATCATGACCAAAATCACTTTTATCGGCGCAGGAAGCCTCGGCTTCACCCGCGGTCTCGTGCGCGACATCCTGACCTTCCCATTGCTCAAGGATGCCACGCTGTGTCTGATGGATATTGACCCGGAGCGGCTCGATTTCGCACAACGGGCGGTGCAAAAAATCGTGGACATGGGCCACTATCCGGCCAGGGTCGAAGCCACGATGGACCGCGCCGAGGCGCTGAAGGGCGCGGATGTGGTGCTGGTGACAATTCTGGCCGGCGGCGTAGATGTGTGGCGCCACGATATCGAAATCCCCAAGAAGTATGGCGTGGATACCAACATCGGTGACACGCGCGGGCCAAGCGGCATCTTCCGCGCGCTACGGACAATTCCGGTCATGCTCGGCATCGCCAAAGACATGGAGCGTTATTGTCCCGACGCGATCATGCTCAATTACACCAACCCGATGGCGATGTTGTGCCGGGCCATGTTGCGCGAGACAAGCATCCGGCTGACCGGCTTGTGCCATAGCGTGCAGGGCACAGCCGAGATGCTGGCCCGTTGGATCGGCGCGCCGATGAATGAGATCACCTACACCTGCGCCGGCATCAACCACACATCGTGGTACATCAAGTACGAGTGGAACGGCAAGGACGCCTATCCCCTCATCCACAAGGCCATCACCGAACGGCCAGAGATTTACAACGCGGAGCAGGTGCGCAACGAAATGTATCTGGCGCTCGGCTACTACGTGACCGAATCCAGCGGACACAACTCCGAGTACAACTGGTGGTTCCGCAAGCGCCCCGACCTGATCGAGAAGTATTGCACGCATGGCACGAACTGGAATCCCGGCGAATACGCCTACATCGTCAAGCACTACGAGCAGCGCGCGGACACATGGAAAGAGGAAGCGAAGCAGTGGTTCGCCAAAGACACACCCATTTCGCTAGAGCGCGGGCACGAGTACGCCGCCTACATCATCAACGCGCTGAAGGGCGGCGAGCCGTTCTCGTTCAACGGCAATGTGGCAAACACTGGTCTGGTGACCAACCTGCCGCCCAACGCATGCGTGGAAGTTCCTGTGTGGGTGAGTAAAAAAGGATTCGAGCCGGTGCATGTCGGCGCGCTGCCGCCGCAATGCGCGGCGCTCACCGGCATGAACGCGCAGATCGAAGAAATGGCGGTCGAGGCGTGCCTGACCGGCGACCCGACGCTGGTGTACCGGGCCATCTGCTTCGATCCCTTGACCGCCTCGGTGCTGTCGCTGGCTGAGATCAAAACCATGGTCAATGAGATGTTGGCCTTCAACCAGCCCTACCTGCCCACGTTCACGCGGTTCAAGGCGTGACCGCCATCGGTGGAGGTAGAGACGCGCTGGAGCGCGTCTCTACCTTCACCCCCATCACCATTTCGTGCCCGGCAGCGGCCCACAGCGCACATCCCGTTCAAGAGGCCCGTAGAACATCCGTGCTATGATGGCAGGGTGAAACCCAATGAGAAGCCTGTGACGCGCCGGCCCAGCCGACTATTCAGCGCTTCACTCCCGTTGGCGCTGACACTCGCGCTGGCGTTGCTATCGGCCTGCGACGGTGGGCACGACGGCTCAACCGCGCGCGATCCGACGCCCACCCCCACGGCGCGCGCAATCGTACAGATGCCGTTTATCATCCATCCCACAACGACCCCGCGCCCAATCCCCTCCCCCGCATCGAATTCGACAGCTACACCGCAGCCGGCCACACTCCCTCCGCCCACGCCGACACCGATTCCCACGCCGGTGCCGCGCAAACCCAACTGGGGTATCAACGTGGCCGACTGGAGCAACACCCGCCTGCTATACGAGTTGGGCTTCGAGTGGATTCAGACTTTCCTGCCGCCCGATTACCCCGTGCCGCCGTTCAAGATTCTGTATCGGGTTAGCCTGGGCAAGTCTGTCACCGGCGACCCGGCCGAGATCGAGCAGTTTGCGCGCGTGGTCGAAGGTGTGGCGCACAATCACAAGGGCGTTATCCAGGCTTACTCGATTGGCAACGAAGTCAACCTGTCGCGCGAGTGGGCCGGCGGCCAACCAGACCCGGCCTTGTACGCGCGGCTGCTCAGGATTGCCTACGAGAAGATCAAAGCTGTTGACCCTGGCGCCATCGTGGTGTCGGCAGGGCTGGCCCCTACCGGCGGTGATGGGGCAGACCATATGGACGACCTGCGTTACGCCCGTCAGATGCTCGACGCCGGCGCAGGACAGTATTTCGATGCATACGGCTTTCACCCCTACGGCTTTGCCTATCCACCCGAGCAAGACCCGAACGCGCCTGGCGTGAACGGACTCGCATTTCGGCGAGCCGAAGCACATCGCGCGTTGATGGAGCAATACGGTTTGAGCGACAAACCGATGTGGGCCACAGAGTTCGGCTGGCTGCTCGACCCGCGCTACGAAGGCGGCAACTGCGCATGGCCCAGCCTCGACTGGCAGAAAGTCACGCCGGAGCAACAGGCCCGCTATGCCCGTAGCGCGTTTGAGTACGCCAAAGCCAACTGGCCGTGGATGGGCGTCATGTTCCTGTGGAATTACGACTTCAGCGTTTCACCGCTCTACCCTGACGGCTGCGAGCAAATGAAATGGTTCTCCATCATTGATCTATTCGGAAACCCCCGGCCTATTGTCGAGGTGCTACGGCCATAAAGGAGGCAGGCTGGCATGTGCGGACGATATACCCTGACGGTGGATGAAGCCGTTGTGCTGGAGCGATTCGATCTGCAATCGTCGCTGGCCGAACACCAGCCTCGCTTCAACATCGCCCCGACCCAGATGGCGCCGGTGGTGTTGAATGAAACACCGCGCCAGTTGTCCGTTGCGCGCTGGGGATTGATCCCCGCCTGGGCAAAAGATGCGTCGATCGGCGCCCGGCTGATCAACGCGCGCGCCGAGACGCTCTCCGAGAAGCCGGCCTTCCGGGCCGCGTTCAAGCGCCGGCGCTGCCTGGTGGTGGCCGATGGCTTCTACGAATGGCGCAAAGATGGCGCGACCAAGACGCCCATATTCATCCACCTCAAATCTGGCGAACCGTTCGCGCTGGCCGGCCTGTGGGAAATATGGAAACCGCCCGCGGGAGACCCGGCGCTGACATTCACCATCATCACAACTGAGCCGAATGAGATGATGGCAACGATTCACAACCGCATGCCGGCCATTCTGACGCGCGAGGCCGAGCGCGTCTGGCTGGATAACAGCGTCGGGCCACTGGAGCTGATGGCGATGTTGCAGCCATTCGACGCGCAACAGATGGAAGCCTACGCGGTCTC
>DAOUDB010000089.1:0-13656 GCA_034431495.1 Thermoflexales bacterium | reverse complement strand
GCCCGCCACGCCGGCCGGCCCGCCCGGCGCGCCGGTTGCCCCGCCGGCCGGGCGCATTGCCTGGACAGACGCCGCCCGCGCCCAGCTTGATGCGCACCTCGAAAATATTCCCTGGCTCAGCCGCATCAGTGCCAGCCGCGACTTGCGCGCGCAGGTCGAAGCCTATGCGCTGCGCAACCAGATCGCCGAGGTGACGCCCGAAGTCGTCGAGCGCGCGCTGCAACGCCCGGCCGGCTGAGTCTGCCCTCTGCCCATGACAGTTCTGAGACCCTTAACGGCCTTAAGACACTTCTGATACACAGCGCTTTCCATGTACCAGTACTTCATCGGCGAGAACGGCGTCTTCGACACCCCGCTGACGGCGGCGCTGTTCTCCATCATTCTGATCGGCTTCATGCTGATCGAAACCCGTTTTAAGATTCGCGCCCCCCAGGGCGCAACGCGTGAATCGACGCGCACTTTTCTGCCGCTGGCAATTGCTATTCCGGTCAGTCTGTTGGCTCCCCTGATCTGTGGCTTCCTGCAGTGGGGTGTCATTCGTGGCGACATGCGCGGTGTGCTGGTGGCGCTGGGCCTGTTGATGATGGGCGGTGGCCGGCTGTTGCGCACGTGGGCGCAATTGCAGATGCGCCATCTGTACATCGGCGAAGCCGCCGTGCAGCCGGGGCATCGCGTGGTGGACACCGGCCCCTATCGTTGGATTCGTCATCCCGGCTATGTCGGCGGCACGCTCACCGCGATCGGCATTGGCCTGGCACTGTCGAGTTGGTTGGGCGCGCTCCTGGCGGCATTGGTGCTGCTTGTTGCCTATGCCATTCGCATCCCGCGCGAAGAGGCGTTGCTGGCGCAGGAAATGGGCGACGCCTATCGCAGCTATATGGCGCGCACCAAACGTTTTGTCCCGTTTTTGTTTTAGTGGCGCAGGGCAACCTGGCGCCGCAATCTGCTTCCCGAGTTTTCGGGAGCGCACTCAGGAGGTCAGCCATGGATTTGCAAACCTGGCGCGCAGCGCAGCATAAGCCGGTTGATCGCGCGCGGCTGTGCGACATTCTGAAAAACAAGATGCGCTTGAAGCGCGAGCCGGTGGCTATCACCTATTGCGATGGCGCGCCGCCGGCCGGCTATACCGCGGCAAATGTGCCGGTATGCGCGATTGTGCATCTTGCCGAGCAGGGGCAGAAAGTCTATGTCGATGCCGCCCATCACGATTGCTTTGTCGGGCAATATCATCTGGGTCTGATCACGCCCGAACAAGCCGGCCCGTTGATCTGCGATGGCGAGTACCTGGCCCTGGAGCAGGGTTTCTTCACGCCTGAGGCCGCCCGACGCAACAAGCAGAACAGCTTCACGCTGCCGGCCGGCACGATTCAAGCAATTGCGGCTGCGCCGCTCAAA
The DNA here is from genome assembly GCA_034431495.1 of Thermoflexales bacterium. GTDB lineage: Bacteria > Chloroflexota > Anaerolineae > J036 > Brachytrichaceae > Roseilinea. Next base: position 12,261 of record DAOUDB010000089.1, on the reverse strand, counting down.
GATTTGCCAGATGATGCGCCGATGGATGGGTTAATTGCCATCACCGACGCGCTGCATGCCATGCAACTGGCCGGCGCGGCAGCCGTGCGCGAAGGCACCCCGCCACACGGCGAGTTGGGGCCGTCTTCGTGCTCATCCATCTTTGCCGCGCCGTGGTTGACACAAAACACCGTGTTTGCGCTGGGTGAAGGTGGGGGGCGGCGCTTTAATGCGCTGGACGCCAGTGAGATGTTCGTGGTGCTGCCGGCGGCGCACATCCCCTATGTCATCGACATGTTCGACAACTTTTGGTTCAAGCCCGACGCCGTGCATCACCTGCTCATGCCCAGCTACGCCCGCAAGAGGGAAGATCAGTCCTCTGCGCGCGCAGTTTGATTGGCAATGGGATTGCTGTCCGTCTGGCCTGGGGCGCGTTCAACCGCCAGCCGCAGCAGCGCGTCGGCGGTTGCTTCCACCACTGCCTGTTGTTGAACTTGGGGCGTAATTGTGGCCGGCAGGTCACCCTTCTGGAATCCATAAGCCCCAAACCCGGAATGATTGCCGCCTTCGATGGCCACCAGTTGCGCGCCAGACGGTAACCCTTTCAGCCGGTCGGCGTCGGTCAAGTTGGGCGGTGCGATGCCATCGCGTGTCCCGTAGATGCTCACCGCTTTGATCGACAGGGCGGACAGATCGACGCCGTCGGGCGCGCGGCTGCCCCACAACACCAATCCGCGTACGCGGTCAGTCAGCTCGGGGTGATTGGCCAGGTACAGGGCGGCCATGGCCCCGCCCAACGAGTGACCGCCGATGGCCCATGTCTCGATCTCCGGGTAGGCTGCGATCACCTCATCTGCGCGGTTGGGATTCAGAATCGCCAGATCGAGCGGCATCGGCACAATCACAGTCTTGATGCCGCGTTCGGCCAGCGCCCGCGCTGTCGGCGCATAGGCAAGTGGATCGACCAGACCGCCGGGGTAGAAAATAAAACCGGCTTTGGTGGGCGAGGGCGGGTCGAACACCAGCCAGCCTTGCGCAGAATGATTGGCCGGTGTGACGGCGCGCGTTGCTTCAGCCGTGGCTGGATATCGGTTGAGTTGAGTCCACCCGACGAATCCCGCCCCGGCAATCACGATAGCGACGATCACCGCCGCGATAATGCGTTTCAAAATTGTTGACATGTTGCTCTGTGACACTCCGTTTGGATCAGAACGCGCATAGCGCACAGCCTGCGACATGTAGCACGCCGGACTGTGTGGCGTCTGAGATGTGTCTGCGTGCCGGCTTAGAGATTGCGCACTTGGCCCCCGATCAAACCTGCCGAGGATGCAGGCGGATGTGCCAGAGCTTTGGTTCTATACTGACTGCACGGAGGGCGCCATGATTGAGAGCCGAATCGGACACGTCGTGTACAACATCAAGCCGGCCAACGCGCAGTTCTACAAGGCGCTGTTGGTATTTCTGGGATGGACGCCCATCTTCGAGCAGGAAGGATTCCTGGGTGTCGCGGACAAGAGCGGGGCCAGTCTGTGGTTCATGGGCATGGCCAAACCTGTCGACAACGATTACGATGGCCCTGGCGTAAACCATCTGGCGTTTAGCGTGCCCCGGCAGGCCGATGTCGACGCGGCGGTGGCGTATCTGACCGAGTGCGGCATCCCGTCGCTGTTTGAGACTCCCCGCCATCGGCCCGAGTTCTCTCGCAGCGAGAAGGACACCTACTACCAGGTCATGTTCGAATCGCCGGATCGCATCCTGTTCGAGATCGTATACACAGGCCCGAAAGCGTAATATCGCCGGCGTTTGATTGTGCCGAAATACAACGACTCCAGCCGTGGTATGCGCATGGCTGGAGTCGTTGATAGGCGCAGGGCGGGGTTACAGGTCAGCCTTGCGTTCGCTAATGATGGGCTGAACGCGCGCGATGAACTGCTCGACCGGCATCGCTTTCAGGTCTTCGCCGGTGCGCAGTCGCACTGCCACGGCGCCGGCATCGCGCTCCTTGTCGCCGGCCACCAGCATGTAGGGAATCTTCTGTCCCTGCGCCTTGCGGATCTTGTTTTGCATGCGCTCGCTGCTGTCATCGATCTCGACCCGCAGCCCGGCTTCGCGCAAGCGGCCCGCGACCTGCTGGCAATATTCGACATGCCGATCGGCGATCGGGATGAGCATGGCCTGAACCGGCGCCAGCCAGACCGGGAACGCCCCGCTGTAGTGCTCGATCAGCACGCCCATGAATCGCTCCATCGAGCCGAGCAGCGCCCGGTGGATCATGTAGGGGCGCTCGCGCTCGCCCTTCTCATTGACAAAGCTCAGGTCGAAGCGCTGTGACAGGTTAAAGTCGAACTGGATGGTGCTGCATTGCCACTCGCGGCCAATGGCGTCCCGGATCTTCAGGTCGATCTTGGGACCGTAGAAAGCGCCGCCACCTTCGTCGATTTCATACGTCAGGCCGGCCCGCAGCAATGCCTGGCGCAGCGCCTCGGTTGCGTCGTCCCACTGTGCGGGATCGCCGACGGCCTTTTCCGGCCTTGTGGCGAGGTAAGCGTTGAACTGCTCGAAGCCAAACGCGCGCAGGATGTGCAGGCAGAACCCTAGCGTGCGATCGATCTCCGCCGGCATCTGGGCCGGGCTGCAAAAGATGTGCGCGTCGTCCTGGGTGAAGCCGCGCACCCGCATCAGGCCGTGCAGCACGCCGGCGCGCTCGAAGCGATACACCGTGCCCCACTCGGCGTATCGGATCGGCAGATCGCGATACGAGCGGATCGCGCTGTTGTAGATCATGATGTGGAACGGGCAGTTCATCGGCTTCACGTAGTAGTCCGTGTCGTCCATCTCCATGCCCGCGTACATGTTCTCTTTGAAGAAGCTCAGGTGTTCGCTGGTCTGCCACAGTTCCGCCCGGCCGACATGCGGGGTGGACACGATCTGATAGCCGTTTGCCAGATGCTCGCGCTTGCAAAAATCCTCGGCCAGGTGCTTCACCAGCGCCCCTTTCGGGTGCCACAGCACCAGCCCCGGCCCCACCATCGGATCGACGTGGAACAGGTCGAGTTCCTTGCCCAGCCGGCGATGGTCGCGTTTTTCGGCTTCTTCCAGCATCTTCAGATAGGCGTCCAGTTCTTCCTGGGTCTCGAAAGCGACGCCGTAGATGCGCTGCAACATCGGGTTGTGCTCGTCGCCGCGCCAGTAGGCGCCGGAGGAGGTGGTCAGCTTGAACGCCTGCGGGTTGATCTCTCTGGCAGAGGCCACGTGCGGCCCCCGGCACAGATCGGTGAATGTGTCTTGCGTGTAGATGGAAATCGACGATTGCTTGGCCGGCGCTGCTTCCTCGCTCTCGCCCATGTCGTCGCCCGCGCCGGAAACCAGGCCCTCGATCAGTTCAAGTTTGTACGGGTTGTTGGCAAATAGCCGGCGCGCTTCCTCGGCGCTGACCTCTTTGCGTTCGAATAGAACGCCTTTCTGAATGATTTCCTTCATGCGTTGCTCGAACGCGGCCAGGTCCTCTGGTGTGAAGGGCTGGGGAACGGCAAAGTCGTAATAAAAGCCGTTCTCAACCGGCGGGCCGATGGTGGGCCGGGCGTCGGGATAGCGCTCGGTGACCGCTTGCGCCATGATGTGCGCCAGCGAGTGCCGAATCCTGAAAAGCTGCTCCGGCATGGTATGTTGTTTTGGCATTGCGGTGCCTCCTCTGGACAATCCGCTCCGTTTCCCGGAAACGGAGCGGCGTGAGAAACGAAAAGTCCTTCGCCCACGATTGGGGCGAAGGACTTTTGACTTCGCGGTTCCACCCAAGTTGCGATTTGTCTATGTCGCACACAGACGCGCCGCATCTCATTGTTCGCGATAACGGGCGAATCCCGGCGCGCTTGTGAGGGCAACTGCTGGAGCTGCCACAACTTTCTCGTCGCGCGTTCACGGGTGGTGCGCTCGCCGCGCCGGTTGCCGCACTCTCACCGTGCCGTCGCTCACGATGCATTCTGATGCGCTGGCGTATGCTGCTCTCTGATACCGCTGTCGGCGTGCGCGTGTCCCGATCAGGACGTTCACATATTCGACTGTGGGCGGAATTGTAGCCTGCCTGAGGCGTGTGTCAAGGACAGCATTTGTCTTGTCCCGCAGGGTCCCAGCCTGTGGCAGGATGAGCGCGGAGCGTGGCTGGTTGACTCGTGCGTATACTCGGCGCAATGACAACTCGACGACTTCAACAACTCTATCACCCCGACAGGCGCGCGCTGATTGTGGCCATGGATCATGGCGCGATCAGTGGCCCGCTGCATGGCATCGAACATCCATCGGACACAATTGCCAACGTGATCGCCGGCGGCGCCGACGCCATTCTCACCACTTACGGCGTGGCGCGGACATTCGCCAGTGAACTCTCGCGCGTGGGCCTGATTCTGCGCGGCGACGGCGGCCGCACCGACCTGGGCCGCAAGGATGCGCCCGGCGCCATGAACTTCTCGGTCGAAGCCGCGCTCCGGCTTGGCGCAAACGCGCTGGCGATTTCAGCCTTCCCTGGCTCGGCGGACGAAGTGCGCTCGTTGGAGGCCCTGGCGCATGCTGTGGAAGCCGCGCACGCCTGGGGGATGCCGGTCATGGCCGAGATGGTGCCGGGCGGCTTCGATAGCGGCCCGGAGTTTCGCACACTGGAGAGCATTGCGCTTGCAGCGCGCGTCGGGGTCGAGCTGGGGGCCGATCTCATCAAGTGCCCCTACGTCGATGGTTTCGAGCGCGTGACGCGCGGCAGCTTTGTGCCGGTTGTTATTCTGGGCGGCGCGAAAGCCGGCGCCGAACGTGACATGCTGACAAAGATCAAAGCGGCCATCGATGCAGGCGGGGCCGGCGTGGCGATTGGCCGGCATATCTGGCAGTCGCCCGATCCGGCCAAAATGACTGCAGCCGTTGCGGCGATTGTCCACAGTAATGCCTCGGTCGAAGAGGCCGTTCAATTGTTGGATTGACGAATGACGTCTGGTGAGTGACGATGCGAACTGCTGTATTCACCGGCCCGCGCCAGATTGAAGTCCGCGAGATGGACGCGCCGGCACTCAAACCCTCGCAACTATTGTTGCGCGTGCGCGCTGTGGGGCTGTGCACGATGGAGCAGCGCTTCTATCGGGGAGTCGCCCCCGGCGATTATCCATTTCGCGGCGGACACGAGGTGGCTGCAGAAGTGATGGAAATCGGCCCAGCTGCCATTACTGATGTCCGCATTGGCGATCTGGTTGCGCCGGCGATCCTGACGCGCTGTGGGGCCTGCTACTACTGCCGGCGTGGCATGGACAATTTCTGCCTGAACGAGCGCAGCCATCAGCCCGGCGAGATGTGGGGGCCGGCCGGGCTGAGCGAGTACGTCGTGGTCGAGGACTATCAGGTGTACAAGCCGGCGGCCTGGCGCGACGCGTGCGAACTGGCGCTGGCCGAGCCGCTGGCGTGCGTGGTGCGCAGTGTGAGCAGGCCGCCGCTCCAATTCGGAGACACGGTCGTGGTGCAGGGGGCCGGTGTCATGGGCTTACTCCACGCGCAGTTGCTCAAACAACAGGGCGCGCGTGTCATCGTGGCCGAGCCAGACGCGGAGCGCCGCGCATTTGCGTTGCATCACGGCGCAGACGACGCAGTCGATCCGGCCATAGACAACCTCGCAGCGTTTGTCAAAGACAGCACCGACGGGCGCGGCGCCAATGCAGTCTTCTTTACCGCCGGCGGGCCGGCGGCCATCGAGCAGGCGCTTGCTGCGCTGGACAAGGGGGGCTGGTTGTGTCTGTATGGCTCGGTGCATCCCCGGGGGGCTCTGGCGCTGGATCCAAATCTGGTTCACTACAACGAGATCACTGTGACCGGCACATACAGCCACACCCGCGACAGCTTTCGGCAGGCGGTCGCGCTGATCTCGACCGGCATCGCCGACCTGTCCTGTTACATCAGCGAACGCGTGCCGTATTCAGACATCGTGACGGCGTTCGAGCGCGCCGTCAGCCCGGACACCTATCGTGTTGTGGTGACGTTCGACGCAGAGGACTTGTCGCGCTGACTGGCGTTCGATCCCTAACCCCCAACCTTCAAGGCCGCCAGAATCATGTCGGACACCCGTGTCAGATGCGCTTCATCGTGGGCGAAGTCCAGCGCGTTGGTGTCGATGATGAGCGTCGGGCACGTATCGAACCGGCCGATCCATTCCTCGTACAGGTTGTTGAGCTGTTCCAGGTAATCCGGGCTGATGCTGCGTTCGATGTCGCGTCCGCGCTGGCGAATGCGCTGCAGCAGCGCCGGCGCCGAAGCGCGCAGATACACGACCAGATTGGGCGGCGGCAACAGCGATGCGACGGCGCTATACAGGCTGTAGTACGTTTGCCAGTCGCGTTCGTTGATGTAGCCCTGGCGATGCAGATTGCAGGCGAAGATCTCCGCGTCTTCGTACACGCTGCGATCCTGGATGACCGAGCCGGGGCGTTCGAGCAGGCCGCGATAGTCGTTCAGCCGGCGGGACAAAAAGAAAGTCTGTGAGTGAAAACCCCACCGGCGCATGTCCTGGTAAAAATCGGCCAGGTAGGGATTCTCGACCACCGGCTCGAACAAGGCGTCCCAGCCCCATCGGCGCGCCAGCGCGGCGGTCAGGCTGGTTTTGCCTGCGCCGATGTTGCCGGCCAGTGTGACGAAGTATTTCATGCGGCGAGAGGGTCACGCAGCGGCCATCAGGTCCAGCGCCTCGTCCACCATGGCGAGGTAGTTGTCGACTGGCACGTAGCTGGGCACCGAGTTGCCCGATCCGATCGCGTAGCGGCCGCGCGCTCCACACGTCTCGACCAGTTCACGGGTGCGTGCGCGCACCTGTTCCGGCGTCTCGCCGGCCAGGATATTCAGATCAATGCCGCCCAGCACGGCAATGCGATCACCATAGCGCTCCTGAAACGCCGGCGCAGGGATGATGGCATCCTCGTAGGAGTGCTTGCCGTCGATGCCCACATCATCGATCAATGTGTCCATGATGGTGGATAGGTTTCCGCACGAGTGCAGGAAGTAGGGCAGACCTTTGGCGTGGGCCATTTCGGCGAAACGCTTGTGCCATGGCAGGGTGTATTCGCGCAACGCAGCCGGCGCGATCATGGTTGCGGTGCGAAAACCCATGTCGTCGCCGGGGAAAATGGCGATGACGCGATCAAGATCGACCAGGTGCCGATAGAACGCCGTGAACAGCTCGCCCAGCTTGTCGGTGATGGCCTTGACCAGGTCAGGGGCGTCGTACAGGGCCAGGCACAGCCCTTCCAAAGACATCAGATTGGACAGGTGCTCGAACATCCCGGCGGCGTGGCAGGTCATCAGGCCCATGCCCTCCGGCAGGTGTTTGGAGATGTACTCCACCGCAAAGAAGTCATACGCCTCCACGCGAGGCCAGTTGAAGCGTTCGAAGTCGTCCCACGACATGATCGTGCCCTGGTGTTGGTCAACCCAGGCGCGTTGCTTGGTGGAACCGGGGGCTGTGTCGGCTGCGATGAGCTGCCGCTCCTCAAGGGGTAATCCGCGCTCGAACCGCACGAAGTCGTAGCCCATGCGGCGCCAAAACTCGATGAAGTTGTCGAGGAAGGCTTTTTGAGCGTCGCGCTCTGCTGTCTCCACGACCCATTGCCGGCCCAGCAGATCGGTGGTGATGGGCCGCATCAGCGTGTCGTCCACCAGGTACTCGACCAGCGGCACGCGCCGGCTGCTGGATCGGCCCATCAGAATGTCGATGAACTCAGTGGCGTTCGGCCTGGGGTTGGCAAGGGGCAGGTGTTTCAGCTTCATGAGCTGTATTGTCGCCCAAACCGCTCAAAGCGCGCGCCATTTCCTGCCATCAGCCTCGATGAAATCGTCGGCCTGTTTAGGTCCCCAGGTTCCGGCGCGGTACAACTCGATGAAGTCGTGCGGGTTGTTGCGCCAGCGGTCGAGCACCGGCGTGATCAATCCCCAGGCCGCTTCGACCTCGTCGCTGCGGGTGAACAATGTCGAGTCGCCTAACATGCAGTCGAGGAGCAGACGTTCGTAAGCGTCCGGCGCAGGCACGTCGAAAGATTCGCCGTAATCGAAGTTCATCAATACCGGCTGGATCTTTTCGCCGGCGCCCGGCGCCTTTGACCCGAACTTCAGGGTGATGCCCTCGTCCGGCTGGATCGATAGCACCAGCGTGTTTGGTTCGATCTGCTGCGCTGCGGCGCCGCTGAACAACAGCAGCGGGGGCATCTTGAATTGAATGGCGATCTCGGTGACTCGCCGGGGCAGTCGCTTGCCACTGCGCACATAGAACGGCACGCCCGACCAGCGCCAGTTCTCGCACAGCAGTTTCATCGCCAGGTAGGTCTCTGTGGTTGACTCGGCTGACACGCCCTCTTCCTGCGTGTATCCCGGGACCAGCTTGCCGGCGATCTTGCCCGGCCCGTACTGGCCGCGAATCGTGCCCTCGCCGCGCGAGTTGTCGACCCGCAGCGCCTTCAGCACTTTCACCTTTTCGTTGCGCACAGCGTCGGCGGCGAATTCAGCCGGCGGCTCCATTGCCGTCAGCGCAACAAGTTGCAGCGCGTGGTTCTGCACAATATCGCGCACAACCCCCGCGCTTTCGTAGTACGCCCCTCGGTTTTCCACGCCCAGGTCTTCGGCCACCGTGATCTGCACGTGATCCACATACTGGTAATTCCAGATTGGCTCGAAGATGGTGTTGGCAAAGCGGAAGACCAGAATGTTCTGCACCGTTTCTTTGCCGAGGTAGTGGTCGATGCGATAGATCTGGTCTTCGTTGAAGAAAGCATGCAGGTGCGCGTTCAGATCGCGCGCCGATTGCAGGTCATACCCGAACGGTTTCTCGATGATGATGCGCGTCCAGGCGCCCGGGCAGGGCTTGCCCAGCGACGTTTCGCCGATCTTGCCGGTGATCGTCTGGTAGGCTTCGGGCGGGGTGGCAAGGTAGAACAGCCGGTCGCCGCACATGCCATGTGATTGCTCGATCTCCGTCAACTGCTGATGCAGCGCCTCGTAGTCCTGGCTGTTGTCATAGTCGCCCTGCCGGTAGTGCAGGCCCTGAGAAAACCGGCCCCACAACTCATTGTCTACAGTCCTGGCGTGCGAGAATGTCTGGACCGCTTCGCGCAACTCTGCGCGGAAAGACTCGTCGGTCTTGGGCTTGCGGCCAAATCCGACCACGGTGAAGTTATCGGGCAGCAGCCCGCCGCGCGCCAGGTTGTAGAGCGCGGGGATCAATTTGCGGTGTGTGAGGTCGCCGGACGCGCCGAAGATGACCATGCTGCATGCCTCTGGCACGCGCAGGGCGCCATCACGCCGGCGGGGGCGATCACTGGCTATCCGCACCTCGGCAGGATTACTCATGGGCAGATCTGACGGCATGGCCGCCGAACTCCTTGCGCAAGGCGGCGCACACTTTGGCGGCGAATGACTCATCCTGGCGCGATATGAAGCGTTGGAACAACGACAGCGTGATGATCGGCGCCGGCACGTCTTCGTCGATGGCAGCCTGGATCGTCCAGCGGCCCTCGCCCGAGTCTTCGACGTAGCCCTTGATCTGTTCGAGCCGGGGGTCTTTGTCAAGGGCATCCTGCAGCAGTTCGAGCAGCCACGAGCGGACTACGCTGCCCTGGCCCCACACTCTGGCGACCGCCGGCAGGTCGAGGCCAAACTCGGATTTCTCCATGATCTCGAAGCCCTCGGCATACGCCTGCATCATGCCGTACTCCACGCCGTTGTGCACCATTTTCACGAAGTGCCCAGAGCCCGCTGGTCCGCAGTGCAGGTAGCCGTTTTCAGGGGCCAGCGTCTTGAATGCCGGTTCCAGCCGCTCGAACACTTCTTTGTCACCGCCGATCATCAGGCAGTACCCCACCTTTAGCCCCCATATGCCGCCGCTGGTGCCTTCGTCCATGAAGTGAATGCCTTTCTCGCGGCACAAAGCATAGCGGCGTTTCGAGTCGCGCCAGTTCGAGTTGCCGCCATCCACGATCACATCGCCCGGCTCGAGCAGCGTCAACAGCGTGTGAATCATCTGCTCGGTCACATCACCCGATGGCAGCATGACCCAGAGCGCGCGCGGCGGTGTCAGGATTTTGACCAGATCCTCGATCGAGTACACGCCTCGGATGCCTTCCGCCACAAGCTCGTCGATCGGCCGCGGGCTTCGATTGCTGACAATCACGTCGTGGCCGCCCTGGTGCAGCCGGCGCGCCATATTCGCGCCCATTCGTCCCAGTCCAAATAGACCTAGTTGCATGTCTCTTACCTCTTCAATGGAAATGTGTTTAGCGGCTGCGTCCAGACTGCCTGCGCGTAACACTGCGTCGCGTTGCACCCGACTTCGAGGCTGCTCGTTTTGGTCTGGCAGCTCTGGCTTTGATTGCGCTCCTGGCGCCGGTCTTGGTGCTGCGACTTGGCGCGGTGTCTTTCGCGCGACGGGTCGCGCCCTTGAGTGTCTGGACGATCTTCTTCAGCCCGGCCAGCGGGTCGCGGCCAAGATGTAGCCGGATGACGCGCCGATCGTGCGACACAAGCGATTCGTAATCGCCGAGCGATTGCGCCCGGATGAGCGTTCCGAACGAATACGGCTCGCCGGGGATCGGCGCATCCTGCTCGGGGTCATAGGTCAATTGCACGGCGACGACGTTGTTTGCCCCTCCCTTGTGCAACTGGCCGGTGCTGTGCAGGAAGCGCGGCCCATAGCCGACGGTGACCGGCGTGCCGGTGCGCGCGCCGATCGCCGCGCGCATGCGCTCCAACTCTGCCGCGATGCGCTCGTCGTAGGGCAGGTAGGCTTGCACCGACACGTAGTCGCCCTCGCCGGCGCTGCGCAGGAACTTGTTCAATTGCGCGTTGGCCGACTTGCTGGCCTGCTCGTTGGAGAAGGCGCCCGTAGCTTCGAACTCGTCGAGCAGACGCTTCGTGTTGGTCTTGCTTTCGGTGACGTTTGGCTCGTCGAACGGGTTGACGCCCATCACCACCCCGGCGATGGCGGTGGCGAACTCCCAGCGGAAGAACTCGGCGCCCAGGTCGTAAATGTCCGCCAGGTGGATTTCGATGACAGGCAGTTTCGCCCGCTTCAGCGAGGCGACCAGCCGGTCATGGGTCTCGTCGCCATCCAGCTTGAGGTAGACGTACAGCCGATCCGGGCTGAGCCTGGACACGCCTCCGCGCAGGTTGGCAATGTCGCCTTCCACAGGCACCACCCCACGTCCGTTCTTGCCGGTGCTTTCTGCGATCAACTGCTCGACCCACATGCCGAAGCTGGCGACCGCCGGCGAAATGATGAACGTGACTTTGTCCCGCGAGGCCAGGGCCATGCCTCCCATCAGCGCGCCGAGCCACAGGCCGGGATTGGTCGGCGAGTCGGGCTTGCACCAGTTCGCCATGCGCGCGCCACGCTGCAACAACTGCCCGACATCGACGCCGGCCAGCGCGGCCGGAATCAGGCCGAAGTAGGACAGAGCCGAATAACGGCCGCCGATGTCGGCCGGATTGACGAAGATGCGCCGGAACTTTTCGGCCTCGGCCAGCGAGCGCAGTGGGGTGCCATCGTCAGTGATCGCAATGAAATGCTGCCCGGCGGTGTCGCCGGCGATCACATCCACCTTGGCCCGGAAGTATTTGTAGAACGAGTTGATCTCGACGGTTGTGCCGGACTTGGAAGCGACGATGAAGAGCGTCCTGGTGAGGTCCAACTTGCGTTCCAGGTCGAGCACGGTGGTCGGATCGGTGGTGTCAAGAACGTGCAGGCGCAAGCCGCTGTTGTTTCCGTTGGGCTGCGTCTGGAATGTGGCCCGCAGCACATCCGGCGCAAGCGAACTGCCGCCCATGCCCAGCACCACGACGTCGGTCAAGCCGGCGGCTTTGATCTCATTTGCGAACGCCATCAGTTCGCCGGTCTGTTTTGCCATGCTGTCGGCCACCGACAGCCAGCCCAGCCGGCTGTTCACCACTTTGATGTGCTCGGGCGCCGTCGTCCACAGGGATGCGTCTCTGTTCCAGGCGCGCGTGGCCGCTTTCATCTGCGCCAATTCGCTCACATAGCCCAGCGCCACATCGACGTTCACGGCTTCGCCTCGCGCGATGATGGCTTCGCGCTTGGCCTCGATCTCCTTCAGCAGAGATTGGAAGGCATCGGAGAACAGTTTGACGCCGTCGTCCTGAAGTTTCTGCCAGACCTGAGGCATCGAGATGCCGGCCTGTTCCAGATCCTGCATGAGCTGGTTAACGCCATCCAGATCATCTTCCACGGTTAGGGCAACCCGCCCGTGGTCGCGGAACGCC
>DAOUDB010000088.1:0-27514 GCA_034431495.1 Thermoflexales bacterium | reverse complement strand
GACGCCCGGCACCGTGCCGGCGCCTTCGGCAACGTGGCGGGCCATTTTTGCGGTATATCCGGTTTTGCTGTCGTAGAGTACAAGAATGTTTCCCATGGCTGTGCTATACGTGGTATAGCACAGGATTCAGGGGAGAGTTGGCCGGCTCGCCGACCTTGACGCCGGGCAGCCAGGCGTTCCAGTCGTTCACGTGCGCTTTGCGCTGCGGCTCGATCAGCCGGATGCCGTCCTCCATGTAAATCATGGTCATCACCGCACGCGGCCGGCTCGTCATGTTGGGCGAAGCGCGGTGAAACGTCCACCCGTAGTGATAGCTCACCTCGCCCAGCTCGAACGGCGTTTCGTCGATGGGCAGATTGCGCAAATTGAACTGGATCTGCTTCTCGCTGTCGTCGCTGATCTCCAGGTCGCGCCCTTTCTCGAAGCGATGACTGCCGACGCTGAATGCCAGAGGCCCCATCTCCACCGGCGTTTCCTGAAGTGGCACCCACACGGTGCAGGTGTTGCCGTTGCTCAGCGGCCAGTAGAACTGATCGGCGTGCCAGGGGGTGATGCCGCCGCCGGCCTCCTTGTACAGCGCCTGGTCGTGATACATGCGCACGCCGGCCACGCCCAGCAGTTCCGCCGCGATACGCGCCAGCCGGCGCGCGAAAGCGAACTCTCGCACGACCTCGCTTTTTGTCCAGATGTTCATGATCTGGAGAAAAGCTTTGCCGTATGTGTCGCGCTCCTCCAACGGTTTCGTCTCGGTGTTCAGCAACTTCACCATGCGCGTGATTTCGGCGCCGTAGTAGTCGATCACCTCGGGCGAGAGCACACGCTTCAACTTGACGTAGCCATTGGCGCGGAAGAAGTCGATTGCCTCCTGCGACAACGCGAAGGGTTCATCCAACTGTCGCCTCAATTCATCTCGATTCACTTCACTCATCCCATTTTCTCCTCTGCATCCACATCACATTCGCACAGGGATCACGTTCGCGCCGATCCCGCTGTTTCGATCCGTAGCACGCCCGGCTACAACACGCCGCATTCCCCGGCGTTGAACCAGGCCGAAATCAACTGGTGCGAGATGGCAAAGCGCGGCGGCAAGCCGAGCGTGCCGGCGTCCAGCCCGGCCCGCAGCTCCTGCCGCGTGAACCAGCGCGCGTCGGCCAGTTCGCCATCGTGCAAGGTGATTTGATCGGTGGCAGCCTCGGCGTGAAAGCCCAGCATCAGCGAGGCCGGAAACGGGAAAGACTGCGAGCCGAAGTAGCGCAACTCGCTCAGCCGGACGCCGGTCTCCTCGTACACCTCGCGGGCGACGGCCTGTTCGACGCTCTCGCCCGGCTCCATGAAGCCGGCCAGCGTGGAGTAGCGTCCGGCCGGCCACGACGGTTGCCGGCCCAGCAGCGCCCGCTCGCCCGAAGGCGACATCACCAGCACGATGATGGCCGGGTCGGTGCGTGGGAAGTGCTGGCGTCCGCAGGCCACGTTCGAGCAGCGCCGCACATGGCCGGCCTGCGCGCTGACAGTGGGGTGGCCGCAATCGCTGCAAAACCGGCAGCGTTGATGCCAGTACACCATCGCGCGGGCATACGCCAACACGTCCCAATCCTCGGCCGACAGCGTATCGGTCACGGCGCGCAGATTGACCCATCGGCCATGCTCTGCCAGCGGACTCACTTCGGTATCGGCGCGTTGATCGACCGCGCTGTCGGGAATGCCGACGGCGAACCAGGCACGCTCGTCTCGCACGCCCAGCAACGTGACAGACTCGGCCCTCGGCAACCAGTCGGCCATGTCGCGCGCTGGCAATGTCGCCGGCCGGGCCGGATCGCCGGCCACCAGATTGTCGAGCCGCCAGACAGGAATGAACGCGGTGGCGGGGTCGGCCAGGCGCGCTTCGAGCCAGCCGGCATCGTCGCGCAGATTGTGGCCGCGATCGAGCGATTGCGCGAGATCGAAATGCGCGCGCGATTGCGCGGCATAGTCACGCCAGCCATTGCCCGGCATGGCTGGCGGTGTGAGCGTCGGGTTGTGCATGGCCGGCAGTATAGAGGATGGCAACCGGCCGATCCTACGCTTTCACCCGCCTGATCCGCACGAGCAGATCATGACGGAATTCGGGCAGTATCAGCCGCGCGCCGGGGCCGCCGGCCATCGGCAGCCACACGGAGTACGCGCCGGTCTCGGGCAGATAACACGCCACTTCGTATGCCCCGGTCGGCAAGTCGCACGCCAGCGCGCCGCGAATGGGATCGCCGCAGCCCGGCTGATCGATCTCGCGCTCGTCGGCCAGATAGACGCAGTAGTCTTCACCCGCAACCGCCATGACACACTCCAGCGTGTGCGCCGGTTGTTCCTTCAGCCAGCCCGGCGCGGGCCGCGCGCGCAGCAGATCGAGACTGTGGATGAACTCCGACAGATGCTTCATCCAGGTTCGGATGTAACGCTGCGCGCCGGGGTTGCCGGCCTCGACGTATTTGTTCACGCTGAAGTCGATGTAGTCGTAGTGGCCGCCGCTCATCAGCGTCGTCCAGGCCCGTTTGCGATGGATCGTCCAGCCGTCGTAGTCCAAGTACTGGCTGGCGATGTTGTCCTCGTCCATATTGACCGGCTTCGGCTCGGCATACGTCGCCAGGCAGTAGTCGCGCAGCGCGCGTATCTTCAACTGTTTGGACATGAAGTCGCCCATGTCGAAGCTGCGACCTCGATACGTGGTGTTAGGCAGCGGATGGATATTCACCCCATCGAGCGGCAAGCTGTCGAACGAAGCATCGGAGGATTGCTCCCACGGGGTATAAGTAAACGCCTCCTGCCCGACCACCAGATGCTGGTTCGGCAGAGATGATTCCACCTCTCGAATCAGGCCGGCGATCTGGCGCTGCCATGCGTTCACATCGTCGGGAGTGGGGCTGCCGGGCACATCGGCCTTGCCGCCCGGCTCGTTGCAGATCTCGAAAAGAATGTTGTCGTAGGCGTTCAGCTCGGACACGACCTTGCGCGCAAAGGCCATCTGGCGCTCGACCAGCGCCGGGTGGCGCAAGGAGAGGTAATCGGGCCAGGGGATGGCCGGCGTGTCGTTGATGTTGTTCTCGCGGTTCAAGGGGTTCAGCGCCCACACGCTGTCCCCGTAAGTGTTGCTGAACAGCGTGACTTCGACCACGATGCCGTACCGCGAAGCCAGCGACAGAAAGCCGTGCAATCGTTCGAAGTATTCAGGGTTCCACTGATCGAGGTCGTATTTCGGCTCGCCATCGGTGGCGCGGCCAGGGCCGGTGCGCGGAAAGGGCGTCACGAAGTCGGACGAATCGGGCTTGCAGGTGGAGTTGGGATTGCGCGAGCTTTGCAGCTCGCGGAACAGCAAGAATAGACGCGACAGCGTCATGCGCTTGTCTGCCGCGTCCTCCAGGTAGCGGTCGTAGCGAAAGGGGCGGTTGATGACGGCGCCGTAGTGCTCGGTCGCCGTCACCAGCACGCGCGGCTTGCCGCGAAACTCGAACAGCTTGGGGTTGCCGGGGTGAATGTGGATGGGAGTCGCCATACAGCGATTATCCATGCCCGCAACCCGGGCTGGAACAACACAGAATCAGGCACACGAAGGAAGCGCTGAATTCACTGGCGCGCCTTGCGCCTTTGAAAGCACACCGGCGGGCCAGATGCAACATGCGCTGGGTAGAATAGCCGGCAAGGGAAAACATGATGCAGGCACAACGAGACCGGTTGAGCGCGCTCAAAGCGCATCTGAGCGACCCAGCTCCCGAAATCTGGGACGAGCCATTCCACGATGCATGGCAGTTCGGCCTGGGGCTGGACGAGCGAGTCCGGCTGGCGCAGGCCCAGGCGGCCGAGATGGCTGCCGCCCGGCCATTCATCAAACCCGGCGAACTCATCATCGGCAACAATGCGCTGCGCTCTGTCGTCAGCGGTCTGCCCACCCCCTTCCGCTCCGGCATCCACCTCGATCGCGAGTTGTTGCTGCGCCTGCGCGCCGAGCGCCCGGAGGCGCGCGCCCGGCTGGATGAGATCGAGTCGTACTGGACGGAGTGGATGGCACACAACCGGCAGTATCTGCCCATGACTTGCCACGCCGCGCTCGACTATGGCCGGCTGCTCGGCATGGGCGTCGACGGCCTGTATGACTGGGTGAGTCATTGGCGCAAAGTCAACACAGCCGGCCGGCCCGACACGGCCCCGTGGTACGACGCGCTGCTCATCACGCTGACCGGCATCTCCGCCTACATCGACGCGCACGCCGTCGCTGCCGAAGAAGCCGCTGCGAAGGCTCAGGAACCCGCGCGCAGCCGCGAGCTGGAGCGCATCGCCAACGCATGCCGGCGCATCGCCCACAACGCGCCGCAATCGTTCTTCGAAGCAGCGCAGCTTTTCTATCTCATCTTTCAGTTGTGCGGACACGACTCGCCCGGCCCAATCGACCGCATCCTTTACCCGCACTTCAAGCGCGACCTGGAGAGCGGCGCAGTCTCGCCAGAGGAAGCGCAAGAGATCATCGATTGCCTGTGGCTCAAGTTCGAGGAGAAGATCGCCTATGGGGCGACCATCGGCGGCCAATGGCGCGACGGGACAGACGCCTCCAACGAGTTGTCCGTGTTATGCGTGAACGCCATTCGGCGCCTGCGCCTGCTCTCACCGCGCACGGCACTGCGCTGGCATAGCAACCTCTCCGACGCCCTGATAGATGCGGCGGTTGCGTCGATTGCCGAAGGCGCAACCTATCCCGCATTGGTCAACGACGAGGCCATCATTCCGGCCATGATCGAGCGCGGCGTTGCGCTCGAAGATGCGCGCGAATACACCTTCGTCGGCTGCGGCCAGACATACCCCTATGGCCGCGGGCACGGCAACTATGAGGATGTGATTCTCAATGCCCCACTGCCCCTGATCCTGGCGCTCAACAACGGGGTTGACCCGGTAACCGGCAAACAAATCGGCCTGAGCACTGGCGCCCCAGAGACTTTCGAGACGTGGGCACAACTGGAACAGGCCTACCGCGCGCAAATGGCGCACTACATCACGCGGCACATCGAGCAGGTGAACGTCTATCGCCGCAACTGCATCGGCCACACGTTCGATTTTCTGCGCTCGTTGCTGACGCACGACTGTGTGCAGCGCGGGTTGGACTGGCACGCCGGCGGCGCAACTTACAGCGAAGGCATGGTGGACATGGTCGGCCTGACCACTCTGACCGATTCACTCGTCGCCATCAAACGGGCGGTGTACGAAGACAGGGCACTGACACTGCCGGAGCTGGCCGATGCGCTCAACCACAACTGGGAGAACGTCGAGCCGCTGCGGCAACGCATGCTCAAACGCATGCCGAAGTTCGGCAACGAAGACCCGGAGGCCGACGCGATGGCGGCGAACGAAGCAGCGTGGATCAACGCGCATATCAAGTCGCACCAGACCGTCTTCGGCGGACCGTGGGGCATGGACATCATCGGATGGAGCGGCGCGGTGGAAATCGGGGCAGAGACGGCAGCCACGCCCGACGGTCGCCGCACGGGCGAGGCGCTGGCCGACTGCGCCGGGCCGGCCCAAGGCCGCAACGTGCTTGGCCTGACGCCGACTCTCAACTCTGTGTTGAAGCTGCCGCACGCCTGCGCGCACGGGCCGCTCGCACTCAGCCTGCGCTTCCCCGGACACGTCGTGCAGGGCACTGAGGGCCGGGCCAAACTGCGGGCGGTGATCGAGACGTACTTCCGCCAGGGCGGCCAGCAGTTGCAGATATCCATCGCCAGCGCCGAGGACATGCGGGCCGCACAGCAAAACCCCGATGCCTACCGTGACTTGATGGTGCGCGTGGGCGGCTTCAGCGCCTACTTCACCCAGCTCGACAAGAAGTGGCAGGACGACATGATCGCGCGCTCGGAGATGCAGATGTAGAGATCCCAATATGACTGATGAAATCACCCACACCCTGGCGCGTTACATCGCCACAACGATCCTGAACCAGCCCAAACGCGCCATCCGCGAAGACGAGCCGCTCATCTCCAGCGGCCTGATCGACTCGTTTCATCTGGTTGACCTCGGTCTGTACGTCGAGGATCAGTTTGGCGTGCGCATCGACGACGCCGAACTGAACAAAGACACGTTCGACACGCTCGCACAACTGACGGCGCTCATTGAGGCGCGGCGCGCGTAGCGGCGCAAATAGCGGCGCACGTAGCCGGCCTGTCTTCAAACGCCCTCGGCAGTCTCGCCGGCAAAGCGCGCCCTCATCCGCCGTATGAACGCCTCCCAGACAGGGTAATTGCTGCCGGCCCAGATTCTGGCGCGAAACGCCTCGGCCTGCGTTTCCGACCAGCCCAGATGCTTTTGCGCATACAGGGCATAGAACGCTGTGGCGCGAAAGTTGGCGGCGCAGTGCAACAGCACCCTGGCCGTTGACCGTTGCCGCATGGCCTGCTCGAACGCGGCGAAATCCTCATCCGTCGGGTTGTCCCACTCGACCGGGATGTGGATGTAGGCCATGCCAAGCGACTGAACCAGATCGCCTTCTTCCGGCAGTGCGTTGGTCGAGCGGGCGGTTGCCAGATTGATGATGGTGTCGAAGCCGGCTGCGGCTGCGGCGCGCAACTGGTCCGCGGAAGGCTGACCGCTGGTCGCCAATCGGTCGTTCACATCGAGGTAGTTGTAGATGTCCAGGGCGCTCATGGTCTCGGATGATACAGCCGGCGCCCTACAGATGCCGGGTCGCGCCACACCACGCCCACGCTTCCGGCGCGTGCTGCATCAAGGGGGCAAACACGCCTTGCACATCCGCCTTTGGATGGATGCCCCGCCACCGAAAATGCTGTTAGATATGACCGACCGGTCATGTGACCGTCTGGTCACAATGCGGCGGACACAGTTATGCCAAAAGCAACTTTCGACAACCTGCCGGCTGAGAAGCGTCAACGGCTGATCGACATTGCGATCGACGAGTTCGCGGAGCATCCCTACGCGGCTGCCTCCGTGACGCGGATCGTGAAGAAGGCCGGCATTGCCAAAGGCAGCCTCTACCAGTACTTCGAGAACAAGCAGGACTTGTTTCTTTACCTGCTCGACTACGCGGCCCGCGCCCAACTCGATATGTTGCAGGCCCTCACCCCGCCCGGCTCAGAGACCGGCTTCTTCGAGTCGCTGCGCCAACAAATGAGCGCCAGCGTGCGCGTGGGCGCGGCCGAGCCGCGTTTCGTCCGGCTGTTCTATCAGGCTGTGTCAGGCAATCTGCCGTTTCGTGAGCAGGCTGTCACTCGCATCCAGGCCACCGCCGACGACCATGTGGCGCGGCTGTTGCGCCGGGGCATCGCACGGGGCGAACTGGACCCGGCACTCGATCTGGAGTTGGCGGCATTCGTCATCAAGGCAATGACAGCCAATCTGGGCGCGCTGATCGCCAGACGGCTGGGGCTGGATATGCAAACCGCTTCGGCGGATGTCGAGCGCATGGCCGGCCCTGAAGCAGAGGCGATCTACGACAGCGTGCTGCGCATCCTGCGACATGGTCTCGCGCCACGTCAGTAGCCAGCAAGACGGGTCGCCGGCCTGTCCCATATCTCAAAAAACCGAGGAATACCATGAATATCCTGATCCTTACGCTGGGCACGCGCGGCGACGTGCAACCCTACGTTGCGCTGGGCGCTGGCCTGCAAGCAGCCGGACACACCGTCACTTTGGCTACCGCACAACCTTTCGCGCAATTCGTGAGCGAGCGTGGGCTGACATTCTTCCCCGTGCGCGGCAAATACCTGGAGTTGCTGCAAACGTCGCAGGGCAAAGCAGCCGTGGCCGGCAAGGGCAACCGGCTGGCCCTGTTGCGCACGGTGATGCCCATGTTGCGCGCGCTGCTCGATGATGTGTGGCTCGCGGCCAATAGCGCCGGCTTCGACATGGTGATCTACCACCCCAAGTCATTGGGCGGCCACGCCATCGCCGAGAAACTGGGCATCCCCGGCATCCTGGCCATGCCCGCGCCGCTCTATTCGCCCACGCGCGCCTATCCCAGCCCGATCCTGCCGGTCGGCAACCTGGGCGGGATGCTGAACCGGCTGAGTCATCCGCTCATGGTCAGTCTGGCCTCGCTGTCGACGCGCGGCCTAGTGAACCGCTGGCGCAAGGATGCATTGGGGCTGCCGCCGGCTGGAGACGAGTTGGTGCTGCATGGCCGCCCCCTCCCCCGGCTGTATGGCTACAGCCCGGCCGTCGTGCCCACCCCGTCCGATTGGGACGAATACAGTCTGGCCAGCGGTTACTGGTTCCTGGATCGCCTGCCGGATTGGCGGCCGTCCGAGGCGCTGGTTGCATTCTTGCAGTCCGGCCCGCCGCCGGTGTATGTTGGTTTCGGCAGCATGCCGGCAGAGGATGCGGCAACCAAAGCAACAATCGTCGTGGAGGCGCTGGCGCGCGCAGGGCAGCGCGGCGTGCTGGCAGCCGGATGGGGCGGGCTGGCAGCAAGCGACGTGCCGGCCAGCGTGCATGTGCTCGATGACGCGCCGCACGACTGGCTGTTTCCGCGCATGGCTGCGGTAGTGCACCACGGTGGGGCCGGCACTACCGGCGCAGGACTGCGCGCGGGCGTGCCCACGCTGGTTTGCCCGTTCTTCGGAGATCAGCATTTCTGGGGCCGGCGAGTCGCCGCGCTGGGCGTTGGGCCAGACCCCATCCCGCAGAAACAACTCACAGCCGAGCGGCTCGCCGGGGCGATTCAGATTCTCACCGGCGACCCCGCGATGCGGCAACGCGCAGCGGCATTGGGGGAAACCATACGCGCCGAGGATGGCATTGGGCGAGCCGTGACGTGGATCGAAGCGCAGGTCAGCAGGCCACCGGCATCCGCAAAGGTAGCGCGCAGCTGATGCGACCAGCGCTTTCAGCGCAATGCTTCAGCGCCGGGTAGTCCTCAGCCTATAATCCCTCTCGCGGCCGGCCGTGGCCGCGAGTTGGCGCATGAAGCTCGATTCAACCAGCGACCCGACACGAGAGACAGCCCGGCGTGCCTTTGTAGTTGCCTTGCGTCGCGCATTGCACCACCTGTATGACACCATCGAGCTGCGCAAGAGCGCATTGCTGCCACTGTTCGGACTGAGCGGGCCAGCCGACGTGACCGCCTTACGCCAGATCCTTGAAGATGCCATTAACGGGCTAAAGCCCGGTCCTGGGGTGTCGGCCCAATCGGACGCGTGGCGCACCTATCGCGCGCTATGCCATCGCTACATCGAGCAGTTCGATCAGGCCAGCGTGGCCACAAACCTGGGGCTGAGCGTGCGCCAATTGCGCCGGCAGGAGCAGTTGGCGCTCCAAACCCTGGCCGACCGCCTGATCGAGCGCTACCGTCTGACCATCGCTAGCGATTTCGGTCGCGCAGCCGACGACGAGCTAGTTGGGACGCAGGAACACGACGCGGCAGATGTGCTCCGCGAAGAAGACGACGCAGAGGAGACCGCGCAAGAGGCTGCCGGCATCGACCAAGAACTGAAATGGGCCGAACAGTCCTTCCCCAGCCAGCCACTTGCTGTGGATGAGATTGTGCGCTCGGCATTACAGACCGTGAAACCCATGATGGACAGCGCCGGCGTGACAGCCCGGTGTGAGATACCCGCCGGCCTGCCGCGCGCGCTGGCAGCCGGCGTCTCGGTGCGCCAGGCCATGCTCAACCTGCTGATTGCCGCCACGCGCTCGACTGCCGATAACGCGGTGCGCATCGCGTGCGGATGGAGTCCGTCGCACGTGTGGGTGAGCGTGAGGCCGCTTGCTCTGCCCGGTAGTCCACACGACACCCTACTAAACGTGGCCGAACAACTTGCCACGATAGCAGGTGGGCGCCTGGAGTACGACGCGGAGGATGAGGCCGGACGATCGGCGCGCTTGCTGTTGCCGGCGGCAGGACAACTGACCGTGCTTGCCATCGACGACAATGCAGATTCTCTGCGCCTGTTCGAACGCTACCTTGCAGACAGCCGCTATCAACTGATCGGTGTGCGCGAGCCATCGCAGGCGCTGGCGTTGGCCGAGCAGATTCACCCGCACGCCATCGTGCTCGACGTGATGCTGCCCGGCATCGATGGATGGGAACTGCTGGGCCGGCTGCGCGAGAATCCCGCCACACGTGAGATCCCGGTGCTGATCTGCACCATCCTGCCGCAGGAAGACCTGGCGCTGACGCTGGGCGCAGCCGGCTTTGTGCGCAAGCCTGTCAGCCGTGAGCGTCTGCTGGCGGCGCTCGATCAGCAGACGCGCTCAGAGGCGACAACAGCCGGCTGAGGTTTTCCACACACGCCAGCAACTGATGGAGAGACAGACCGCCGGGGCAGGTGACGCCGATGCCATGACCAAGGATGGGCTGGCCGGCCGGGTCGCGCGCCGAGATCACCAGCACCGGGATCGGCTGCAAGTCGGGATCGGCGTTTTTCATCGCCAGAAACTGAAACCCGCTGACATCGGGCATGACCAGATCGAGCAGCACCACATCGGGCCGTTGCGCGCGCATGATCTCGATAGCCTGCTGGGCATCGCCGGCAGTAAGCACCCGATAGCCGCGCGGCGCGCCCGACAACATGCGCCAGAACAGCCGGCGCGTATCAGGCTCATCATCCACCACCAGCACCGCCGGGGGCGCGCCATTAGCCGGGTCGCTGCCGATGGCCTGTTCCACTGCGTTCAACAATTCAGCCTGAGCGACAGGTTTGACCAGATAGCCCGACACGCCCAGATCATCTGCCGGGCTTGCCTGGCTGGCCGCGGAGCAGATCATGGCCGGCGTGCCATAGGGCAACCCGGCGGCGGCGCTTAACTGCAACAACCATTCATCGACCTGCATACTGTTGATAATCAGCATGTGCGCAGGGACGCGCGCCAATTCATCGATAGCCCCCGGCAGGTCCTGCGCTACGACGATGTCCATGTCGCTCAGATAGCGCGTCAACAAGCGCTGCAGCGCGCCGGGCGGGTCGATGACCACCAGGCGGGGCTTGACGACCGCCGGCGGGGCCAGCGGCGCGTGTGTGCGCACCAGATTCGGCCAATCGGGATTCAGCCAGCGCGTGGCATCATCTGCAAGGGGAGCAGGTGAATCGACCGGCAGGCTGAAGAAGAACGTGGCGCCGCAGCCGGCCGCGCTCTCGAACCACATGCGCCCGCCGTGCAATTCGACAAAGCTTTTGCTGATAGCAAGTCCCAGCCCACTGCCGCCATGCCGGCGACGAATCGATCCATCCAACTGCTGGAAAGGCTGAAAGACTTTGTTCAGGTCTACGCCGGCGATGCCGGGGCCGGTGTCTGACACGCTGATGATGATGTCGCCGGAAGCCCCATCGTTCTTCTCACGCGCAACCCGAACTGTCGCGCCGCCACGCTCGGTAAAGCGGCCGGCGTTGCTGAGCAGATTGAGCAAAACCTCGCGGATGCGCGTGCGGTCGCACAGGACGAGCGGCAAATCCTCTTCGATATGGACGTGCAAGGTCAGCTTTTTAGACTCGAAGAGAGGCCGGACAGCTACGGTGGCAGCCTCGACGATCTCGCGCAGATCGACGCGCTCTTTGACCAGCGCCATGCGCCCGGCCTCGATCTGGCTGAGGTCGAGCACGTCGTCGATGAGATCGGACAAGTGCCGGCTGTTGCGCAGGATGACGGATAAGTCGGACAACAATGCGTTGGGGATGGGGCCGCCATAGACGCCCGGCGCATTGAGGATCATCTCGCTGAAGCCGATAATCATATTCAGCGGCGTGCGCAACTCGTGGCTGACATTCGCCACAAATTGCTCTTTGGCGCGCAACGCTTCCTCGGCGGTGCGGCGCAGCCCGTCTGCCAGTTGATTGAGCCGCGTGAGCTGGGTGTTCGCGCTTTTGAGATCCTCAAGGGTCTGAGCCAGTCTTAGCTGCGTCTCCTGCATGTGATCGAGCAGAGCGTGTTCACGCGCATAGCCTTCCCACACCCAACGCACGGTGGTGAGCAGCGGGCGCAGCACCAGCCATAACATGCCGGTAATGGCCCATATGCCGATGACGGACACGGCGCGCAGTTCGGTTGAAGCCGGCAGCATCGACTCAGGCCACACAGCGAGCACAAGCGTGTAGACGACGGTGAAAGATAGGCCGGCCTGCGCGCCCAGCAACAAGGTGGCCAGACCGATCGGCAGCGCAAGCAGAGCCAGTGCCCAGATCAGTTGCAGCCACAGGACGGCCGCCAGATTGAGCGCCATGGCGCCGGCCACCAGCAAGATGGCAGCGGCGCGATAGTGATGCTCGCGCAGCACCCAGACCACTGCGGCGAGGGCGATCGAGGTCATAAACAATATCAGCGCGCGATCCAGATTCGCCGAACTGACAGACAGCGCCATGATGCACGCGCTGAAAGCGAACAGGCCGGCCAGTGTCCAGCGCAGCGCTTCCTGTTGAATCTGACTCAGAATGTGTCGCAGCTCGACTGACCAGGCTAAGGAGGCCGGCTGCGGGGGAGATACTGACATAGGCTGTCTCTCCATCACGAGAAACGCATACAGCCCCGACGCATCGGCGAGGCGCGCGTGTCCTGTTTTTGGCCCATCTTTGGCCCATTCCAACCCAAAGCTATGGGCGAGTCGAGTATAACGTTAGCATGATTCACCTGACGGATGCGCCGGGCGCGCGCCGGCCAGTGGACACAGCAGCCGGAGCCGGCGGCCTGCGACGATTCACCCGATCCCTGCGCCGCAACATGCCGTTCCTGGTCATGGGCGCGCCGGGCTTGCTGTTGCTGGTGGTATTCAGCTATCTGCCCATGTTCGGCGTCATCATCGCCTTCAAGGATTTCCGGGCCAACCTGGGCATCTTCGACAGCGCATGGGTGGGCTTGAAGAATTTCGAGTTTTTGTTCCGGTCGCCGGCGTTGGCCCGCATCACCACCAACACGCTGGTGCTGAACGCGCTGTTTATCTTCACCGGCCTGGTGGCGGCAGTGGGCTTGGCGTTGCTGCTGAACGAGGTTCGGCTGAAGATCGCCGCGCGGGCGTACCAGACGGTGGTGTTCTTTCCCTACTTCATTTCATGGGTCATTGTGGGCTACTTCTCGTTCGCGCTGTTGAACTCGGACAATGGGCTGATCAACCGCACGCTGCAATCAGCCGGCGCGGAGCCGGTGGCCTGGTATAGCTCGCCGCAATACTGGCCGTGGATTCTGATGCTGACCCACATCTGGAAAAGCGTTGGCTATGGCAGCGTCATCTACCTGGCGGCCATGCTGGGCATCAACCAGGAATACTACGAAGCGGCCATGCTCGATGGCGCCAATAAGCTGCATCAGATTCGCTACATCACGCTGCCGCACCTGGCGCCGATCATGACCATCATGGCGCTGCTGGCGATCGGCCGCATTTTCTACGCGGACTTCGGCCTGTTCTACTACGTGACCCGCGACAACAGCCTGCTGTACTCCACCACAGACGTGATCGACACCTATGTCTATCGCGCGCTGCGCGTGAACGCGGATATCGGCATGGCAGCAGCAGCGGGGCTATATCAATCCGTGGTCGGCTTTGTCCTGATTGTCGTGTCGAACTGGATGGTCAAGCGGATCGATCCAGAGCGATCTCTTTTCTAGACATGGGCAGCGTGAAGAATCCCTCTCACAAGCCGGGCGCGCAGGCGCACAGAGCGCAGGCCCACGCATCCGCCTTTTCAGGAGCAGTGTGATGGCAGCGGTCATTCCGGTCAAGACACAGCATCAGCGCAGTTGGTTAGCGCGCCATCTGCCGCAACTGATCCTGCACGCCGTGCTGCTGACTATCACGGTGTTGTTCCTGATCCCGCTGCTGGTGGTGATTTCCGCCTCGTTCACCGACGAGGTTGCGCTGACAAGGAATGGCTATGGGTTGTGGCCGTCGCAATTCAGCCTGGATGCCTACAACTACATCTTGCTCGACCCCACTCAGATCTTGCGCTCCTATGGCGTCACGACCTCTGTCACTGTGATCGGCACCGTGCTGGGGCTGATCGTGATGTCGCTGCTGGCCTATGCGCTGGCCCGGCAAGACTTCACCTGGCGCCGGCCGTTGGCCTTCTTCATCTTCTTCACCATGTTGTTCAACGGCGGGCTGGTGCCGACATACATTCTGATAACGCAATACCTCAAATTGCGCGACACGCTGTGGGTGCTGATCCTGCCCTATCTGGTGATGCCGTGGTTCGTGTTTCTGCTGCGCACATACTTTCAGACGCTGCCCAAAGAATTCATCGAATCGGCCAAGATCGACGGGGCGAATGAGTGGCAGATCTATCTGAACATCATCATTCCGCTTTCCACGCCGGCGCTGGCAACCATCGGGTTGTTCTGCATCCTGATGTTCTGGAATGACTGGTGGCTGGCGCTGTTGTACATCAACGAACCGAGGCTGTATCCACTGCAATATCTGCTGTTTGCCATTCTGCGCAACGCGGAATTTCTGAGCGCCAATAGCACAGCCTCGGCCATGTTGACATCGGTCAAGGTGCCGTTGCAGACGATTCGGATGGCGATGGCGGTCATCGCCATCGGGCCGGTGGCGATCGCCTTTCTGGCACTGCAGCGCTACTTCGTGCGCGGCATCACGCTCGGCGGCATCAAGGGCGAGTAGGAGCAGATGGGCCGCCTGTCTGCAACTGCCAGGCGTCGCTGAGGAGAGCAGACAGTCGTCGGCCCTCATCAGGAGATTTCAGAAGATTTCAGGAGGCTAAACAAAAACGAGAAAGTCGCATATGCGCAAGACCAGATGAAACCCACCGAGTTTCGTAGTTCGCTTAGCGGTTCAACAGATAGGAGGAGCATAGGATCATGTCCAGGATGACCAAACAGATGGCAGCAGCCGCGATGATCGGCCTGTTGCTCGCAGCTTGCGCTGCGCCGGCGGCGACGCCCAAAGCAGCCGAAGCACCCAAAGCCGGCCAGGAAGCCCAGCCCGGCGAGCTGCCACCCGTCACCATCACCTACACCTACGGCGGCAACGTGTTCAAGGACGTTGACATGGTGTCCGAGGCGTTGAGCGCCATCGCCCAGAAAAAGATCAACGCCACCATCAAGCTCAAGCCGATTGACTGGGGCGCATTTGACGAAAAGATGAAGCTGGCGTTCGCGGCTGGCGAAGAATGCGACATTGTGTTCGTCGCCCCGTGGATCAACAACTACATCCAAAACATTGCCAACGGCAACATCATCCCGCTCGACGACCTGCTGCCGAAGTACGCCCCCGGCTTGTGGAAGAGCATGCCCGAATCAAGCTGGGATGCGGCGCGGGTGAACGGCAAGATTCACGGCGTGCTGAACCAGCAGATATGGGTCAAGCCTTTCGGATTTAGTGTCCGGAAAGACCTGGCCGACAAATACGGTCTTGATGTCAACGCGATCCAGAAGTACGAAGACCTCGAGCCGTTCCTCAAGGCGGTCAAGGAAGGCGAACCGGACGTTATTCCGCTCAGCTCGGCTTACAACTGGATGTTCGAGACAGCCGGCTTCGATCCCATCGTGAGCCAGCAAACGCCGGTGGCCATTCGCTACGACGACAAAGACCTGAAAGTCTTCAACGCAGCCGCCACACCAGAGTTCAAGGCGTCGGTTGAGTTGGCGCGCAAGTGGTATCTGGCCGGCTATACGCCAAAGGACAAGATCGAGCCTGCCGACTCAGAGGCGATGTGGCGCGCCGGCAAATTCGCGATGGGCCTGGCCGGCGTCGTCAAGCCGGGCGGCGACATCGAATCGCGACAGCGCTTCGGCCAGGATGTGTATCAGAAATCGGTCACGCAGCCGTTCCTCACCACTGCGGCCGCCAGCGCCACCATGAACGCCATCTGCCGCACCTCGAAGAACCCCGAGCGAGCCATGATGGTGCTGGAACTGCTCAACACCGATGTCGAGTTCTACAACCTGATCAGCAAGGGCATCGAGGGCCGGCACTGGGAATGGGCCGACAAAGAGAACAAGGTGATCAAGCCCGGCCCGAACAACGCCGACTACAATCCCAACACCGACTGGGAGTTCGGCAACCAGTTCAACGCCTACTACATCGACCCTGAACAGGCCCAACAGAAGGTGTGGGAAGCCACCTACAAGCTGAACAACGACTCTCCGCCGTCAGTAGCGCTCGGCTTCAACTTCAACCCCGATCCGGTCAAGACCGAGTTGGCCAACATCGCAGCAGTGACGAAGGAATTTGGGGAACCGCTCACCAACGGCATGGTCGATCCAGAGACCGCGCTGCCCGAGTACCTGAAGCGCCTGGACGAGGCCGGCTTGCAAACGGTGATCGAGGAAACGCAAAAGCAGCTGAACGAGTGGGCGCAGAGCAAGAAGTAGCATTGAGACGGAGCAGCCGGGGCGGCGATCTCACACCGCCCCGGCTTTTCATTTGCTCACAACTCGCATAACCAGAGGCAAAGCGAAGCCAGCTGCGATTCATCCGTGAGGTTGGCCGCGTTCGCCAGCGCCTCGCTTTCAAGCTGGTTCCAGATCTCAGCCGCCATGTCTTTCTCGATCGCCGCCCCAATGAAAAAGAGCAGTGGCTGCTGCGGCGAATCGCCAAACGCCTGTCCAATGCGCTTCAGGGCAGTGCTGGCTGTTTTCCAGTGCTCATCTGCGCCGGCCGGATCAATCCCGCCCTTCAGCTCGCCCAGCGCCAGATAGAGTTCATTGGATTGATAGATCAGCCTGGACGTGCGCTCCGTTGACAAGTCTTCCGGGCCGCAGTTCAACAGACACATGTCAACATGTCAACATTCTTGTTGACGGCGGGGACCTTGATGTTGAAGATAAGCGTGCGACTCGCGCCGCGCAACTGCCAGCCAATCCCTTTGACCCTCGATTCCACATCGGCGTCGTTCTCAGGCTTCGGAAGCCAAAGATTGCTTTCGTTGTCCCAGTAGCGATACGTTTCGCCAATCACCCCAAGCGCAGAAAGAACAGCGCGCGTCGTTTTCCGCTGCGCCAGCGCGCCTGCGATGTTTCGCATCATTCCACCCAGCGAATCGCCTCTTGTCAACAGAAAGCGATACAACAATTCCTCGACCCAGTTGTCGCCTTGCGGCTCGAGGTAATTCTGAATGAGCGCAAGAATTGCTTCCCGGCGATCGCTGTCCTGCAAATAGGCCGTCGCTTTATCGGATACGCCGGCTGTCACAAGCAACGATGGCTCAATATGGGGCGCATCAAGCAAATCAAGCGGCTTGGAAAAGCCGCCGACCGCAGATCTCAACGCTCTGGCCTGCTGGATAAACGGCGTGGCCTGGCGGTTTTTCTCCATAGCCATTGCCACAAACCCCGCGCGGACGGCCTCGTATGGCGTCACCAGGTCCTCAGCAGATTTCAGGTGTCTGCGGTGGGGGCGCGTTGACACTATTGCTTCCTCCAGACATAGACGCATTTACGCAACGGTTCCCGACCATGCTCGCCCATTTGCTGGCTGCTGTTGCCTTTTCCATTGGGCAGCACCAGAATCGCTTCAACGCTGAATCCAAGTTGTTCCGCAAATGTGGAGAGGATCAAGTCCACAGAGATGCTTGCCCCTGCGTACCGGACATTGTCATTCACCATGAACAGCGGAGCGCCGCGCTTCAACACCCTGGCTGCCTCTACCACCAAACACGCCATTTCATAAAAGTAACCTCTCACCATGCGGGGGATGCCGTTGTTGTTCAGGCTGCCGGTCTTGCGCTCATTTTCAAGATATAACAGAATGGCTTGCAGGAGGGCGTTATTATCTGCCACAGCGATCGCTTCGCGCCACGCCGGATTCATGGCCAGAAGATTCTTGGCCCGGTTCTCCACAGTGCAACTGAGCATACGCTGTCTGAGATCGACTATTTCCTGCTCGCCAATCCCAAGCATGGCCAGCTCCAGCGCATACGTCCGCGTATAGTCGTAACGGTTGCAATATGGCGGCGAAGTGATAATCGCGTCATACACTTCCGATGGCATTGCCGGCATCACTTCCAGACATGACCCCGCGATGAGACGGATTCTGCCACGCTGCTCAGCGGGGCGTCCATTTCCGAACACTGTCAACTGGCCCGGGCCGTCACTTAGGTCTTGCAGAATTTCATCGAGCTTGCCGGCGATGGCAGTGTCAAAATCGAGAATGGCCCCTTTGTCGAATTCCTTTCCGCCGCGCGCGCGCCCGGCCCGGTAGTCCCATCGCAGGTATTGACCGTCTTTTCTCGTGTAGCTCACAGCCTCCAACACGCACAACAACGCAAAGCGCAACAGTGTCTGGACTGCCGGGGGTTCAGCCTGAATCGCGCCCAGATACCGCTCAATCGCGGCTTGTGTCTCCGGCGGATACGCGCCTTGTGTAATACGCAGTTCAATAATCCCAACGCGCTCGCCATCGTTTTTCCACGGGCGTATCTCTTGCCACCAGCGCAGACGCGCGCGGGTGTCATCGTCCAAACCATGCTCGGCCATTTCCCTGGCCTGCACGATTTGCTGGCCGATAGGCAATAGCTCAATGCCGTCAGCGTCGATCCCCAGGTCGCTGGCAACAAATAGCGCCGTGCCGCTCCCGGCAAACGGGTCGAGTATCCTGCCTGCGAAGATGTGCCACCTATTCAGCAAGTACTCCACAAGCGACGCGGAAAATCCCTCTTTGTACTTGTACCAGCGATAGGCTGATCTCGACCTGTTGGCTTGAAAGCTGACCAGCGAGCGGCTCAACGCCGGCTCCAGCAAAATGCGATTGCTGAGCTGCTGTTCGAGCTGCCGGTCCAAATGCGCGATCTCATTCAAAGCAGCAGCGTTGTGCGCTTGCTGTGGCGATGTCTCTGACCGATCAACAAGTAGTGGCGCAATCACATCAATGAGTATACGCGCGCCGATACGTGAGCTGCGCGATACCGCTGGCATAGCTGCGCGTTTCCACGAGCCGCAACGCGGTTGGCCGGCTGATGCCGGCGAACAACGGGATTCCCTTGCCCAGCACCAACGGCACAATGGAGATGATGTACTCGTCGATCAACCCTTGATTGACGAAGGCCGTCACCAGTTGCGCGCCCCCAACCAGCCAGAGCGCACTGCGTCCGATGTCTTTGGCCGTCTCGCGCCGGGCCAGCGCCACGAGGTCGCTCATGTCGCCGGCGAACGCGCGCACATCGGCGCCGGGATGTCGCTCGCCGGCCAGCTCACGCCGCGTCACCACCCAGGTCGTCACGCCGGCGTAGGGCCATTCGCCAAACCCCAGCGCCTGCCGGTACGTGTTGCCACCGATGATGACAGCCCCCACGCGCGCGTAGAACGCGCCGTAGCCATAGTCCTCGCCGGCCTGCTCGAACGGCTTCAGCCAGTCGATCCCACCATCTTTGTCGGCAATGAAACCGTCCAGCGTCGCCGCGATGTACAGAATCACTTCGCTTACGCGCTCGCTCATGCGCTCGCTCATGCGCTCACTCATGCTCGCCTCCGTGTCAGACAGCCTGACCTTTCAGAAAGTCCACAATCGCCGCCGCCACCTCGTCAGGCGCTTCCTCGTGCGCCAGGTGGCCGGCGCCCGCGACGATATGCAGACGCGCAGCCGGCAGAATGTCGAGCAGCCGCCGGCCATCGCCGGCGGGGAAAACAGGATCGGCCTCGCCCCACACCAGCAACGTGCGGGCGACCACGCGCGCCAGATTATGCGGCACCGGCTCGGCGCCGTCTTTCGGCGAGCGCGCCTGCCACACCTGCCCCCACACCGAGCCTTTCACCACCAGCGGCGCGCTATAGCCGGCCCGCACTTCAGGCGTGATCCAGTCCGCGCGTTTGGAGGTTGCTTTCAGAAAAGGATAGACCAGCGCCGGCAAGGTGGTGTAGAAAGCGATCACATACGCCAGAAAGGGAATCCTGAGCAGTTGAGCAATTGGCGGCCTGCGCGTAGCAAATGCCTCTGGCGCAAGCGCGACCAGCGAGGCCACCCGCTGCGGCGCAATGATGGCAATCTGCATCCCCATGCGCCCGCCGAAGGAATGACCGACGAAGTGCGCCCGCGGCACGTCAAGGGCGTCAAGCACGGCCAACACCCGTTCAGCCTGCCGGCGCGTGTCGTACACCGGCCCGCGCGGGCGATCCGATGCGCCATAGCCGGGCTGATCGGTCATGATTACGCGAAAGCCGGCCTCCAGCAAGGCCGGGCGCAGCCGGCGCCAGGTGAATGAATATGCGCCAAAGCCGTGCATCAGCACGACCGGCGGCGCATCACGCGGGCCGTCATCGGTGTACTGAATATCCACTGTCAGCCCATCGGCTTCGCGCAGGGTGACAAAGCGCTCCTCACCTACCACCTGGCGCGCAAACTCGCGCGGTGTCAGCCGTTCGCGCAGCGGCGTGAAGACATGCCCGCCGGCGATCAACAGGCCAAGCAGCGTCAGCGCCATGGTCAGGGCTGTGACGGTCAAGCTGCCGGCGCTGTAGAACCAGGCAGCCAGGCCGGCCCCCAGCCAGATCACGCCGAACACACCCAGCAACCAGACCGAGTGATGGATGTGCGGCAGCGCGCGCCGGCGCGTGATCCAGGTAATGCCGAACGAAAGCAATAGCGGCAACATGGCGGCCGGCACATGCCCCCATTGCAAAAACTCGCGCACCTGCCACCAGTAGATGGGATAGTTGACGATCACCCACGGCGCATACGTTTCCATGATGCCGATGTCCAGCGCATAGCGCGCGCGACCGACCGGCTCGCCATAGACCAACATGTAATAGCGCCCTGTCTGCGGCATAGTCAGTTCGATCTGCGCCCGTGGCCAGAAGGTCATCTGGGTAAAGATGTCGAAGTAGGGAGTCTGATTGTCGCTGGTGGCGGTGATAATGCCCATGCCCGCCGGCAACGGGAACGGAGCTTCACCGGGCGGCAAGCCCGGGCCTACGAGCGCAATGATCGGCGTGAAGTGACGCAAATCTTCGTGGGCCGGGATGTACATTTTGGCGCGAAACAACTCGCCGGCCTCGTATTCAAACGTCACCACGTCCACATCGCCGGGCTGGTCTAGCGTGCCCATGACAAACCACATGAACCAGGGTTCGGGGATATGTGGCATGTCGGGCGCGCCAGGCGCGCTGCCGGCAATCGCGTCCGCGTAATCGCCCGGCTCCAGCACGGGGATTTCCGCGCGCGCCGGCTGCACGGTGAGCAAGGCCCAGGCCAGCCACGCCAGCGCGACAAAAAGAGGGGCGTTCCGGCGAACGTCCCTCGGCATGTGCATGTCCTGCATGGGTAATTATTATCGCCGCTTGCCCTAAGCCTGGGATCGCGCAGCAGTATAGCGAGCCAACCAGTCAGCCATAAAGCCGGCAAAGCGCCGTTCTGCGATCGCAGCGCGCATGTCTTCCATCAGCCGCAACAGAAAGCGCAAATTGTGCAAGCTCATCAGATACAGCCCCAGCATCTCGCCCACATGCAGCAAATGGCGAATGTAGGCGCGCGTGAACGCGCGACACGTGTAGCAATCGCATTCAGGATCAATCGGCGTGTCATCCTCGGCATAGACTTTGCTGCGCAGATTGATGCGCCCATCGCGGGTGAACGCCGCAGCATGGCGAGCCAGGCGCGTGGGCAGCACGCAGTCGAACATATCGACGCCGCGCGCCACACCATGCAACAAGTCGGTCGGCTCGCCCACACCCATCAGATAGCGCGGTTTGTCCTCTGGCAGCAGGGCATCCATCTGCTCGATGACGCGCAACGTGACGTCCTTCGATTCGCCAACGGCCAACCCGCCAATCGCATAGCCGGGGAAATCGAGCGCAGTGATGAAGCGCGCCGACTGCTCGCGCAGGTCTGCGAAGGCCCCGCCCTGCACGATGCCGAACAGGGCCTGCCGGCTTGCTGCGCCGGCGCGCAGATGCGCTTCCTGACAGCGCGCGGCCCAGGCATGCGTGCGCCGCAGAGAGATCTCGTTGTATTCGCGGTCGCCCGGCGGCGGGCACTCATCGAAACACATGATGATGTCCGCGCCCAGATTGTGCTGCACGCGGATGGACTTCTCCGGCGTCATACGATGCAGGCTGCCATCGAGATGGCTCTTGAAGGTTGCGCCATCGTCGTCGATGGTTCGCATCTCGCTGAGCGAGAACACCTGAAACCCGCCGCTGTCGGTGAGGATGGGGCCGGGCCAGTTCATGAAGCGGTGCAGGCCGCCGCGCCGGGCGATCAATTCATCGCCGGGGCGCAGATACAGGTGATAGGTGTTGGACAGAATGATCGACGCGCCCAGATCGGTCAGGTCGCGCGGCGGCACGCCTTTCACAGTGGCCTGTGTGCCGACCGGCATGAACACCGGCGTGCGAATGTCGCCATGCGGGGTGGAGAGCAAACCAAGCCGGGCGCGTTGATCGGCGCGAAGGAGTTGGAAGGAGAACATGGTCTGGCCCAATCATAGCCGAGGGCCTCTCGCACAATCGGCGCCTGACGCTACAATCCATGAGACCATTTCGGGCGCGGAGGCCAATATGTCCGACCCACTCACCAATCGGCAGCGTTTCATCAACGTCATGGAGTATCAGCCTGTCGACCGCGCGCCCAACTATGAGCTGGGCGTGTGGGGCCAGACAGCAGAACGATGGGAGCGCGAAGGGCTGAAAGCCGGCCAGTTGCACTGGGACTGGTTCGAGGGCGAAGAATACTTTGACATGGATGGCCGCGAATTCATCCCGCTGGACTTCGGCATGAAGCCGGCCTACGAATCCACTGTTCTCGAACGCACCGACCGCTACGAGATCATTCAGCACAGCAACGGCATCATCAGCAAAGCCTTGATCGAAGGGACGGTGCGCGGCACGCGCCTGTCGATGGATCAATACATCGACCACCCGGTAAAGACGCGCGACGATTTCCGCGAGTTGAAGAAGCGCTACGATCCCTGCCTCGGCTCGCGCTACCCCCCGCAGTGGCGGCTCGAACGCCTGCCCTGCTGGAAACAACGCCAACACGTTCTGGTGCTGGGGCGCAACTGCTCGGCCACCGGCTTCTACTGGCGCGCGCGCGAGTGGATGGGCACCGAGGCGCTGTCGTACTGCTGGTTCGACGACCCGGCCCTGGCCGACGACATGATGTCTTTCTTCGCCGACTTTACGATTGAGGTCGCCCGGCCCGTCCTCGACGCCATCGACGTGGAGTACTTCAACCTCAACGAGGATTTCGCCGGCAAGGGCGGCCCGCTTATCAGCCCGCGCACGTTCAAGCGGTTCATCTTTCCGCACCTCAAGCGGCTGGTCGATTTCTTCAAGTCGCACGGCACGCGCTACGTCATGCTCGACAGCGACGGCCACTGCGAAGCGCTCATCCCGCTGCTGATGGACGCCGGTATCGACGGTATCTGGCCCATCGAGCGCGCCGCCGGCATGGATCCGGCCGATCTGCGCCGCAAGTTCGGCAAATCGTTGCGGCTATGGGGCGGCGTCGACAAGCGCGTACTTGCGCGCGGCAAAGCCGACATCGAGCAACATCTGTATGAGCTGGCGCCGCTGGTCGAGGAGGGCGGCTTCATCCCCAGCGTGGATCACACCGTGCCGCCTGATGTCAGTCTGGACAACTTCCGCCATTACATGCAGGTCAAGCAGCGAATATTGGCCGGGAAGTAGGCGGTATCGAGCGATTGGCCGACCACTCTGGCCGGCCTCGGCACCCACCTTAGCGCACTTCCAGACGCAGGGTCACCCTGTCGCCGGCCTGAAGCCGCTCTGCCGCGCGCACACTATCCCGGATCGGCACAATGTAGCGACCGTCTTTGGGAAACAGCGAAGTCTTCCACTCAGTCTGGCCGATCCTGGCTCTGACCGGAATCATGCCCCAGCCGTAAGTCACTGCTTGCGCGATGGCTCTCAGATCCGCCGATTGCTCGTCCGGCACGGTGACAAAGTGATACGGAGCGGGGCCGCGCCAGTGCCAGATCTCACCGTCGAATTCGAGGATCAATGCCCTACCCCGTTGCGTCTGCTCGCCAGCCCCTACTGCGGCGCTGCAACCGTTTGCCCTTCGCTCAACCCGGACAGAATTTCAGTCTGAGTTTCGCCGCGCAATCCGACCTGCACTTCGAGTTCCTGCAGTTGGTTGTCTGCGCCCAC
Source organism: Thermoflexales bacterium (assembly GCA_034431495.1). GTDB lineage: Bacteria > Chloroflexota > Anaerolineae > J036 > Brachytrichaceae > Roseilinea. Next base: position 3,502 of record DAOUDB010000088.1, on the reverse strand, counting down.
AACGGTGACGAAGGATTTGCCGGCGGCCCGATCGCGGCGCACCGCCCAGTTCGGCACAAGCAGCACGCCCTCGCGCTGATCCACGATGATGGACGCATTGGCCGTCATACCCACGCGCAGCGGCGCCGTGATCGGATCAAGCACAATACGCACGGCATACGACACAATGCCGTTCAGCACCGTCGATGTAGAGGCGATCCGATCCACCCGGCCCGTCAGCTCCACATCCGGCAGCGCATCCAGTGTGATGCGCACCTCCTGTCCCGGCTGCACTCTGGCTACGTCGATCTCGTCCACTTTGACGTCGATATGCAGCACCGACGTGTCGAGCAACGTGATGACCGGTTGCGCGCCGGCCCATTCGCCTTTCTCGATCGCCAACCCGCCGATCACACCATTCATCGGGGCGAGGAGCAGCGCCTTCTCCAGCCGGCGTTCAGCCTGCTCGACCGCCAGTTCGGCCCGCCGGCGCTCGGCCTCCACCCGCTCCAGGTCGAAATCCTGCGCCGGCTGCCGCAGTTGATCGAGACGCGCGCGAGCCTCTTCCACGCGCTGCCAGGCCGCCGCCAGTTGCGCTTGCTCCGGCCCTTGCAGCAGGCGGTCATATTGGCGCCGGGCCGCTTCCAAATTGTTTTGCGCCTGCCGCAACTGGATCACCGTCGGGCTGTCGCCCAGCGTATTGGGCTGGAACCGGCCGGCCAGATCATAGGCTGCCTGGGCCTGGCGCAATTGCGCCTCGGCGCTCAGCAACTGAGCTTTAGCCGCGTCGATGTCGGGCTTCTCTGTTCCAGCCCGCACCCGCGCGTAGTTCGCCTGGGCTGCGCTCAGCGCCGCCTCGGCAGCTTTGATGTCGGCGGCGCGCGCGCCTTCTACCGTCCGACTATAGGCGGCATTGGCGACGATCAAGCCGGTTTTCGCCTGCGCCAGCGCCAGTTCCAGATCGGTCGTGTCCAGTCGGGCAATCAAATCACCCTGTCTCACCATCGAGCCGACCTCGACGGCCAGCTCGACGACCTTGCCCGGCTGTTGGAATCCAATGCGCGCCTCGGCCTCCGGTTGGATGTTGCCGGTGGCGCTCACCGTTGAGAGCAGTGTGCCTCGTGTGACGGTCGCGGTGCGCCCCGGTGCAGAGGCAGACTGTGCCGCACCCGACAGCGTCGGTAGACTGGAACAGCCCGACACCAGCATAACCGCTGCCGCCAACGCCGGCCCCAGCTTCCACATTTTTTGCGCCAAATGCATCTCGAGTGTTCTCCTTGTCAACGTCAACCCGTATTTCTACCTCAGAATCCCTTGAAGAATCTGAGAGATAGCCAATAGTTGCGCGCGACCACTTACGCGGCCATGGTGTATCTTTCCGGGCGATGATTCACCTGAACGATCTACAGCTTGCCACGGGTGGCCGGCTTGTACAGGGGCATGTCGTCGACAGCGCACCGCGCTCTTTCAACGGCTTCTGCTTCGACTCGCGTCGGGCACAGCCAGACGAACTATTCGTCGCGCTGAAGACCGACCGGGGCGATGGGCACGATTTCATTGCCGATGCCCTGGCGCGGGGGTGCGCCGGCGCGCTGGTGGATGAAAGCCGCTTCAGCGCCGACCTGCTTGCGCCGGCGGGCAACCAGGCCGTGATCGTGGCCGTGCCCGACACGCTCACTGCCCTGGCCGACTACGGGCGCTTCATCGTCCGGCAACGCCAACTGCCCGTCATCGCCATCACCGGCAGCCTGGGCAAGACGAGCGCGCGCGAAACCGTTGCTGCCGTGCTCGCCAAACGCTATGCCGTGTTCCGCAACCCGGCCAACTTCAATGGCCGGCTGGGATTATCGATCGCACTGGGCGCACTCGAAGACCATCATCAAGTGCTGGTGCTGGAAATGGGCACCGATGCGCCGGGCGAGATTCATGACCTGTGCGAAATCGCTCCGCCGCGCATCGGCATCGTCACCAACGTCAGCGAATCGCACCTGGCTTACTTTGGCTCACTCGACGCAATCGCGCGCGAAAAGGGAACGCTGGTGGAAGCCTTGCCGCCGGACGGGCTGGCGATTCTGAACGCCGACGACCCGCGCGTGTGGGCGATGCGCGAGCGCACCGGCGCTGAAGTGGTCGGGGTGCGCATACCCGCGCACGATGCGCTGCAATCTCCTATCAACGGGCTGAAGGCCGAGATTGCCCGCGTGGTGGGCCGGCGTTTCGGCATTCCCGACGCCGAGATCGAAGAGACGCTGGCGCAACTGCCGCCACTGCCGGGGCGCATGAACCCACTGGCCGGCATCAACAGCTGCCTGCTGCTCGACGACTCATTCAACGCCAACCCCACCTCCATGCGCGTGGCCATCGAGGAGGCGCTTGCAACCACCTCCAAAATCCAAAAATCCGAGAATCGAAACTCGGGAAATCCAAAATCCAAAATCCAAAATCCAAAATCGAAAGTCATGCTGGTGCTGGGCGATATGGATCAACTGGGCGATCACAGCGCGCGCTATCACCGCGAGATCGGCGCGCTGACTGCCGAACAGTGCCGCAAACATCCAGCCGCCTCGATCACACTCATCACGCTGGGCGAACGGGCGCAACAGATTGCAGAGGGGGCGCTGAGCGCGGGCCTGCCATCCGCTCAGGTAGTCGTGACCTATGTGGCGCGCGACGCCATCGAGGCGGTGCGACAACGGGCCGGCGCGGGCGATGTAGTGCTGGTGAAAGGCGACACCAGCGCGCGGATGGAGCGCGTGGTGGCCGGTCTGCTGGCCGATCCGTCCGACAAGCGCCGGCTTGTCCGTCAGGAACCCGGCTGGGAGTCGGTGCGCATTGCCCAACCAGAACGCCCCACCTGGCTGGAGGTCGATCTGGATGCCGTTGCCCACAACACCCGGCTGATCAAACAGGTGATCGGGCCGGAAGTGGCGCTGATGGCCGTGCTCAAGGCCGACGGATACGGACATGGCGCTATCAAGGTTGCGCGCACAGCGCTGAACAACGGCGCAGCATACTGCGGCGTCGCTTCACTGAACGAAGCTGCCGCCTTGCGCGCCGCCAACATCGAAGCCCCGATCCTGATTCTGGGCTACACGCCGGCCTGGCACGCCCGCGAGGCGCTGTTGCGCGATGTGACCATCACGCTCTATGATCTGGACGTGGCGCGCGCGTTCTCGCGCGCGGCCATCGACTTGCAGCGGCCGGCCCGCGTTCACATCAAGATCGACACCGGCATGGGCCGGCTGGGCGTGCTCCCCCCAGACGCCGTTGCCTTTATCAACGCAGTCGCAGAGCTGCCCGGCATTGAAATCGAAGGTCTCTTCACGCACTTCAGTTGCGCCGACACCGACCCGGCGTTCACGCGCCTGCAACTCGCGCGCTTCCTGCAGATCGTCCACAGCCCCAACGTCAAACTCCAAAATCCAAAATGGGTCCACGCGGCCAATTCCGCCGCCACGCTGGCCCTGCCCGAAACGCGCCTGAACATGACGCGGGTGGGACTGGCGCTGTATGGATTGTCGCC
>DAOUDB010000087.1:0-6904 GCA_034431495.1 Thermoflexales bacterium | reverse complement strand
AGTAGACCTGCACAGTATCCAGCGAAGCCGGGATCATGTACACGCCTGAGTTGCCGGGCACCTGGCCCAGCGCCAGGATGTTCGGGTAAACATCCTCGAACACCTTATTGCCTTCCGCATCCGCCAGCGGTTTCATGTCGAGCACCACATTGTTGTTCACAAAGGGCACGGTGAACAGGTCAGCAGAGAAGAACACATCCGGCAAGTTGCCGGCCGCCGCCATCGTGTAGATCTGCTCAGCATAGTCGCCGCTGCCGTGGCACTCCTTTTTGACATTGACGTTAGGATTGTCTTTCTGGAATTGCTCCAGCATCAGGTTATAGGAGTCCTCAACCGGTGGCCCACACAAAATGTACACGCGCAAATCGATCTTTTCGGCCGCTGCTGGGGCAGATGTTTGCTGTTGCTGCTCTGTGGGTCTGGGAGCCGCGCAGCCAGCGACAATCAGCGCAGCAGCTAGCGCAAATGCAACGCTGCGCCAGGCATGAGACGATCGTATCTGTGACATCTTTCCGTTTCCTCCTTCAGATATGGTTATGGTTACAACTTGCGACGCGCAGGCGGACGAACATGAGTACAATAAGTCGCCCTTGCGCAGGACGGCGCATCCATCATAGTTTTGCGTGCCGCCTGTTTCAAGCAGTCATGTGGCCGAAAGGTGGCCGCCCAGCGCCTCTGGTTATGGTAACAGCGAATTTGATTCAATGGACCCGCGATGCTTTAGAGCACATCTTTGATGTGACATCGCTGCGCCATAGCCTGGAGACCATGCCGACACACGTGTCTGTCGGCGGTGTGGATGCAGGCGCGGATAACGCTTTGGCCCTGCAACGCAGTCTGATACGCGCTATCGAGCAACTCAAGCCTACGCCAGATGTCCCGGCTGCTTCGCTAGCCTGGCGGGTGTACAACGCCCTAGAGTATCGCTACATTCGCGGTCTGACGCAGTCCGAAGCAGCCGCCGAGTTGAACATCAGCCTGCGCCAGTTACGACGCGAACAAGACAAGGGCATTGAAGCGGTAGCTTATCTGCTGGCACGGACAACGCTGGAAACGCCTCCGCAGAAGGCGAAGGCCCCTCAGAGCGCTGAGAATCAGGCCGGCCCGCGCGAATTTCTCCGCCTAGACGATTTGCTTCACGCAGTCCTGAGTTTGCTCGATCCTCTGTTCGAGCAGCACAATGTTCACGTGCGCGTGTCGTTGCCCACTCCAACGCCAATTGTGTGGACAAATCGCATGATCATGCGCCAGGTGCTGATCCTGAGCCTGAGCTGGGCAGCGCTCCATGCACCCGACAGGACGCTGGAGATTGAGGTGCGTATGCAGCAAGGTCTGGCGTGTCTGAGCATTGCGACACCCGACAACCAGCCAGAGCGCGCCAGCCATCGCCTCAGTGCGCTTGATCCCCAGCTGCGCGATCGTCTGATCGAGATGGCCGGCGAGATAGGCGTCAGCATCGCATTGCCCGACACAACACCGCCCCCCTTATTGTTCGATATGACCTTGCCGATCAGTGAACGCGCCTGCCTGCTGGCAGTGGATGACAGCCCGGACGCAATTGATCTGATCCGACGCTATCTTGATTCAGAACCGTTTGATCTCATCGCCGTGACGCAGGCCGAAGACGCTCTGCTGCAAGCCCGCACACTACAACCGGCCTGCATCCTGCTGGATGTCATGATGCCGGGCCGCGACGGCTGGGAGATTCTGGCGCTCCTCAAATCGCATCCCGACACGATCCACATCCCGGTAGTGGTCAGTTCCGTGCTGCGCAACGAAGACCTGGCCTATGCCCTGGGCGCAGCAGCAGTGCTGCAAAAGCCGTACACCGCCGGCCAACTCATCGCTGTTGTGCAAAGCGTCATACAGGCCACTATGGGCCGCTGATGTCAACGCCCGGCAGCATAATCTGGGCCAGCGCCGCGATAGCGCGCGCCAGTTCACGCGCCGTAAGACCGCTTTGTCGACTCAAAGACAGAAAAGGACTTGCCAGAGATTCATTCGGCGCGACCTGGCCGGTTACCACGCAGACGGGCACTGTCTGCAGAGATCTGCGTCGCTCTATCTCGGCCAACACGTCAAATCCGCTGAGATTGCCCAACACCAGATCTAAAAAGATCAGATCAGCCGGCGGCGCATCGCTATTGGCTGAGTCAGGATCGGCGGTGCTGAGTATCTCGATAGCCTGCTCACCGCTGCGGGCGCGTGTCACTACCACCCCGGAATATCCTTTGGCAGACCACGTGTCAGCCGGCGCCAGCCGCACCAGACGCGCCAGCAGAAAAGAAGCATCTTCCTCGTCCTCGACCACCAGCACACGCGCTGGACGCGCGGGCGCGCCATCTGCTGGCGCGCGCAATGGCGGCAGCAGATCAGCCAGCGCTGTCCATATCTGCTCGCGTTGGATCGGCTTAACCAGATAACGATTGTTGGCATTCAAGACATGGCCGGTCTCGTCCCAGGGCAGCGTGAGCGCCCCGTGCACATAGCAACGCAGCACAGGCACATGGCGGAGTGAATCTGGCAGAGGCCCTTCTGGGTCAGATTGGCCGGGCGGCTGGTTGATCACAATCAGCTCCGGCACAAGCGCATCGGCCTGGAGCGCTACGGCGCGGGTCGACGCCAGCTCGTTCAGCGCGCGCACATGATGAACCGGTATGCCTCGTATCTGACGCTCGATCCACCGGCTAAGCACAGGATACCGTTCGACAACAACCAGCGCGCCAACTTCATGGCGCTTGAAAGGATGCGCCAGGCGCTGGGCCACGGCAGCCGGCCTGACCTCATCTACCGGCAGGGAGACGTAAAACGTGCTGCCTACCCCAGGCGCACTCTCGGCCCAGATACGCCCGCCCAGCATTTCGACAAAACGTTTGCTGATAGTCAGCCCCAGCCCAGAGCCAGCCCCAGGCTCATATCCAACAGAACCCACCTGAACAAATGGCTCGAAGATGCGCTGCAAATCGACGGGCGCAATGCCAATCCCAGTGTCAGAGACAGCTATCACGACCGAATGCTGCCCGGCATCAGGGCCAGCCACACCATCGGCCCGCCAGGCCCGGACAGCGATTTCGCCGTGGCTGGTGAAGCGCAAGGCATTGTTGAGAAGATTGAGCAACACCTGCCGCATGCGCGTTTCATCCGCAAAAACCGCCGGCAGGTCAGGTTCGATTTCCAGACGCAGGCGGAGGCCGCGCTGTGTGATGAGATAGGCATAGTCATCCACAGCCGAGCGAATCACTCCCTCCAGGGAGAGGGGTTGGCGCGAGACCGACAGCGTGTTTACATCCATCTGGCTTAAGTCCAGAATGTCATTCACCAACTTGAGCAGATGCTGCGCGTGATGATGGATGACGCGAATATCGGCAATCAGCCGGGCCGGCAGGCCCGCGGATTCGGTCTGATAGTGCTGCGGCCCGTTCAAGATGAGGTCGCTGAAGCCAATAATCAGATTCAAAGGCGCGCGCAATTCGTGGCTGACGGCTGCTGCAAACTGCTGTTGAGACTGGCGCGCCTGTTCGGCATACTGCATCGACATCTCCATCTGTTCATTGGCGCGGGCCAAAGCGAAGCCGGTCTGGCTTAACGACTTGAGTGCTTGCTCGAGCTGAAGAGTCTTGTCACGCAGCAGGTCAGTCTGACGGCGACTGGCGGCGTAGTTGTCCTGCATCCAGCGCAGCGTCCGGAACAACGCGCGCGACATCGCCTGCGTCAGAGCCAGCAGCAGCAGCGCCGCCACAAGGGGGGCAACCACTTGTGTCGGCCAGAGGCCGAAAGCTGGATTGGAGAACGCAAATGCAATCATGCCGGCTGACGCAATCACAACCTGCGCTATCCCCCATCCCAGCCCAATCAACAGCGTAGTGAGCGCGGCAGCAATGCCAATTCCCAGGCCAGAGAAACCATCCTGCCCGCTGATGTAGAACATCATCGCCACAACGAATGCGCCCCAGCTCGATACCCACAACGCCGCGCGCGGGCGCGCCCGGCATATCAGCGCCCCGATCATACCTGTGCCAAAAGCAGCCGCATACGGACCCAATCGCGTCAGATCGGTGTCTGTTATGAACGGTTTTTGATATGCCAGAAACATCCCCAGATAGCCCAGAACCATGAGCGGGATTAACATGCCGTGCATCAGGATTTCCAGGCGCAGGTCAGCGATCTCGTCCAGGAAAAACGCTTCGGCATCGGGAGATGCGGGATTCGGTTGAACGGCCTTTGTCATAGCATGAGCATACAGCACTGCCGATTTCCCCCCACCGCTGCCGCCGCCAGAACAGGCGTGAGCGACTGTAGAATTGCCAGGCCACAAATAGAGGCAATCGGGCGTTGAATTTCTGTGAGGTGATGGAACATGAAACTGCATATGGGGACACGTGAGCTGGAACTGGACGGCAAGTATCTTGGGCGCTTGCGCGAGGCCAATGAGCTGATGGACAATCCAGAGGCATTGCGCGCGCGCATGCAGGAAGACGGTTATCTCCTCATTCGCCGGCTGCACGACCCGGAAAAGGTCAAAGCTGTCCGGCGCGTGCTCATCGACAACCTGGACGCCAACGGCCAAATCGACCATAGCCACCCGCTCGACGAAGCCTGGATTGCCCCCGGCGCGCGCGGCTCATTCCTGGGCGGGGCCAAAGCCGTCACGCATAGCCCGGAGTTCCTGGCCGTCGTCGAGGCGCCGGAGCTGATGCAATTCTTCAGTGACTTCCTGGGCGGGCCTTCTCTCACCTACAACTACAAGTGGTTGCGCGCAGTGGGGGCCGGCGACTTCACCGGCGCGCACTACGATGTTGTGTACATGGGCCGGGGCACACGCAACCTCTACACTGTATGGACGCCGCTCGGCGATGTGCCCTTCAGTAAAGGCCCGCTGGCCATCCTCGAAGGTTCGCAGAACCTGGAGCGCGTCAAGGCCACTTACGGCCAGATGGATGTTGACCGCGACCACGTCACCGGCTGGTTCTCCAACGATCCGCTCGAGTTGATCGAGCAGTACGGCGGCCGCTGGTTGACTACCGAATTCGAGATGGGCGACGCGCTCATCTTTGGCATGTACACCATGCACGGCTCGCTCAACAACGACACGCAGACCTACCGCCTCAGTTGCGACACGCGCTATCAGCGCGCCGATGAGCCGGTGGACGAGCGATGGATCGGCGAAAACCCCATCGCCCATTACGGCTGGATGCAAGGTCAAACTATTCCAATGGAGGAAGCGCGCAAACGCTGGGGCGTGTGAGCCAACCGCTTCGTCTGCTGCCGCCCCCTCTCCCATGCAGAGAGGGGGGCGCCTTACACCACAATTTGCCGGATTGTGGGCGTCTTCAGGTGAATGGCAACAACGGCCAGCAGGCACACGGCGCCGCCGAACAGCACCGCCGCCGGCGCGCCAAATTGCTGCGCCAGCGCGCCGACGAACAGGCTTCCGAACGGCGCGACACCTTGCAGCGCCCACAGGTACGTGCTGATCACCCGTCCCCGCAATTCATTCGGCACGAGCAACTGCACAAGCGTGTTGGTCATCGCCAGTTGCGTCACCGATCCCCAGCCGATGATGACCATCAGGGGCAGCGCGGCCGGCAGTGCGCGCGAGAACGCGATCAACACCAGCGCGGCACTAAAGGCAAACTGGCCGGCGGTCATCAGCGCGCCTTTGCGCTTCATCGCGCTGAACGTCGCCAGAATGACGGCAGCGCTCAGCGCGCCCACCCCCTGCGCCGTCATCAGGGCGCTGTTGCGCGCCGCAACAACCGCTTCAGTGTCGCCCGGCTGCTGGAAAACATCGCGCGCGAACACCGGCATCTGCTGAATGGCGGTGAAGCCGAAGAAGCCAGGAATGGCCGCCATGACAATGAGCAGCGCCACCACAGCCGAGCTGCGAATGTAGCGCTGGCCTTCGCGAAATTCCTGCACCGCACTGGCGCGGGCTGCCAATGCCCGGGATTGCGGCGTCGTGCGCACGAACAGCAGCCCGATGATGACAAACAGAAAGCTCACCCCGTTGGCAAAGAAAGCCCACCCTTCACCCTGCTCACCCAGCAACACCAGAAACGGCGCCGTGAGCGATGGCCCGATGACACGCGCCAGATTGAACACCGCCGAGTTCAGCGCGATCGCGTTCGGCAGCGCCGGCCGGCCCACCAGTTCGATCATCATGGCCTGCCGCGCCGTGATCTCGACCGAGTTGGCCACGCCGGCCACGAACGACAGCGCCGCAATGTGCCACACAGTGATCGCGCCGGTCAGCGCCAGCAATGCCAGCGTGAACGCCTGCGCCATCAGCACAGTCTGCATCACAATAACCGTCTTGCGCTTATCCAGCCGTTCGACCAGCACGCCGCCCGGCAACATGAGCAACAGCGCCGGCAATGACGCGGCAAAGCCGATCAAGCCGAGATAGACTGGCTGGCCGGTAATGCGATAGGCCAGATAGGGCTGCACAGTGTTCTGCATCCACGTGCCGATCAGCGATACAAACTGGCCGATCCAGAAGATGCGATAGTCGCGCGATGCCAGCGCGGGAAAGCGGGCAGAGAGCGTAGAGGTGAACATTGACGTAGAGCGTGTTGCGTATTTCGTATTGCGTGTTGCGTGTTTCGTATTTCGTGTTGCGTGTCAGGTCTTCTGACTTCTGTGCTTTGTGCTCTGTAGTCTGTAATCTGTCGTCTGTGCTCTGTGGTTTGCTCCTACTGCCCCCGCTCGATCTCGGCAATGAAGCGCGTAGAACGCAGGCCCCGCTCGAGCACATAGCTCAGATACTGTCGGATGGCGCGCTCGGCCTGATACAACGATTGATCCGAAAATTCGTCTGCCACTGCCATCAGTTGATCGAGGGTCGCGGTCTGTAACATGCGCATCAGGGTCAGCGTGGCCGGCGCGATTTTCAACACATCTCTGG
>DAOUDB010000086.1:0-32217 GCA_034431495.1 Thermoflexales bacterium | reverse complement strand
CAGATGCAGCCACTTCTCGATATACCGCCAGCGTGCGACGGGCTGTCTCGGCCCAGGTGAAACGCGCAGCCTGGCGCAGGCTGGCTGCGCGCAGGTGTTGTTGCAGCAAGGCGTCGTTCAGGATGCGCGCGCATGTCGCCGCGATCTCATCGGGGCGAGTGGGGTCAAACAGCAGCGCAGCGTCGCCGACTACTTCGGGCAGCGATGACGCATGAGAACACGCCACCGGCGCGCCGCAGGCCATTGCCTCCAGAGGTGTCAGTCCGAACCCTTCGTAGAGCGATGGAAAGACGAACAGCGCGCAGGCCGAGTACAACGCCGGCATGTCGGCATTGCTCACTTCGCCGATGAAGCGGACTCGATCTGCAATGCCCAGCGCCCGCGCGCGATCTTGCGCCTGCGGATAGCGCGGGTCCTGGTGGCCGGCGATCACCAGGATTTTGGATTCTGGATTTGGCGAACGGCTGTTCAGCATGGCCCACGCGTCGATCAGCCGGGGCAGATTCTTGTGCGGTTTGTTACTGGCGAGGTACAGGGTGAAGTGTTCGGGCAGGTCATATCTGGCGCGCGCGGCTGCGCAGCGCTCGGGCGGCTGTGGGGAAAAGATGGCGTCTGCGGCCAGCGGTGTCACCGTGATCCGCCCGCGTGTTGCCGGCCAGTGCTGCTCGATGTCGCGCGCGGATGTTTGCGAGATAGTCACAAAGACGGTTGAGGCGCGCACGGCCAGATCGGTGAGGACGCGAATGAGCAGCCGGCGTGGCGCAGAGGGAACGAGCTGCGGATAGACGAGCGAGATGGCGTCGTATAGCGTCGTCACCGAGCGCGCCTGGCTGAAATAGGGCCGTACGTAGTAGGGGTAATGGAAGACAGCGGATGGGAAGACTGTGATTGGCGCGCGCAGTAGATTGGCAGGATGGAAGAGAGGCGCGCGGCGCTCGATCCACGCCAGTCTGGATTGGTTCAGGCGGGTCAGATCGAAGCGGGTGTTTCGGACTGAGGGGTCGCGCAGCGCAGCGAGGCTTTCGTTCTCGTCCAGTTCAGCCGGCAGTGCCGCCAACAGGTTATACGCATAGCGCCCGATGCCGGGGAAGTGATCCTGGATGACGCGCGCGTCGAAGATAATGCGCATGGCATGAATGATCGGGGGTGGCGCGCTACGGCTTGTTCAGCACCTCTGTGTACCAGTCGACCAATCGCCGCACCATGACCGGCGCGGCAAACTCGCGCTCGGCGCGTTCGCGCCCGGCCTGCCCCATACGGTGGCGCAGGTCTGGGTCGGCCAGCAGGCGGTTGATGGCGCCGGCCAGCGCCCCTGCGTCCATGGGTGGCACGACGAAGCCGGTCACGCCATCGATATTGACAAAACTGGTGCCGGTGCCCAACTCGGTGCACACGATCGGTTTCCCGCACGCCATCGCTTCTAGCTGCACGATGCCCAGTGATTCGCTGCGGTAGATGGAGGGCAGTGCGAATACATCGCAGGCGTGCAGCAGGCCGAGCAACTCGTCGTCTTCGACCCGGCCGAGAAAATCCACTTTGCGGGCCAGCCCAAATTGCTGCGCGAGAGCGCGCCACTCGTCGCCTTGCGGCCCCTGGCCGACGATCAACAGACGTGCGTTGATGTCTGACATGGCCTGAATCAAATAGCCCACGCCTTTGTAGTAGCGCAATACGCCGATGAAGAGAATCAAGGGGGCGTTGTCGTAACGGCGGCGCACCTGCTGGGCGCGGTGTTGCGTCTCTGGCGTGGGCGCGAACCGGCTTACGTCGATGCCGAAAGGAATCACGCGGCACTTGGCCGCTAGCGGCCGCAGGTAAGGCGAGCTTTGAATGTACGGCGGATTGGAGACAGAGATGCCATCAGCGCGGGCCAGCAGTCGGCGCAGGAACGGGTTGTAAAGTCGGAGCAATGTTTTCTGCCGGACGATATCGCTATGGTAGGTGATGACCATCTTGCGGCTGCGCCCGCCTAGCAGGTAAGCCATCTCGCCGATGGGGTACGGGAAGTGCAGATGTGTGATGTCCGCGTCCAGTCTACGCGCCCACAGAAACAGGCTGAGGCTGATCGGCGCAGAGGACACATTGGCCAGTCGCGCGGCCTTGATGACGCGCACGCCGTCGATTTCCTCGATCACCGTCTTGTTGACCCGGCTTGTGACCAGCACGGTTGGCTGGATATCGGGGTACGCGCGCAGACCATTGCAGATGACGCGGATATGGTTCTCGATGCCGCCGACGACCGGATAGTAATCTTTGTAGATGTAGAGCACACGCATGATGTCTCTCACAGCCGGCCTGTCACGCGGCGTGCGGCCAGGCGCAACACGGTGTACATTGCTTTGACGATCTCGCGCGACGAGATTTTAGACTGACCGTAGCGCCGGTCGTCGAATACGATGGGCACTTCGGCGGCCCGGTAGCCGCGAGCTTCCATCAGGGTCAACATCTCGACCAGGAACGAATAGCCGTTGGAGAAGATGCGGTCGAGCGGAATGCTCTTCAGCGTGTAGTCGCGGTAGAGTCGGAAGCCGGCTGTGCAATCTTGCGCGTGCAGGCCCAGGGCCAACCGCGCCACCAGGTTGGCGGTTCTGCTCAGGGCGCGTCGGTGAAAAGGGTAATTCACTTTGCCGCCCGGCACGTAGCGCGACCCGATGACCAGATCGGCCTGCTCTGCCTTTTCCAGCATGGCCGGTATGTAGCGCGGATGATGCGAGAAGTCGGCGTCCATGGTGAGCACGGCTTCTGCGTTGCGCGCCAGGGCGTGTCGAAAGCCGGCGATGTAAGCCGTGCCCAGGCCCAGTTTGCCGGCGCGATGAACGACGGTGACACGCGGCGCGCGCGCGGCCCAGTCGTCGGCGATGCGGCCGGTGCCGTCGGGTGAGTGATCGTCGACCACACAGACGCGAACGTTGTCCGGCAATTCCAGCAGAAGCGGCAGCAACCGTTGGATGTTCTCTGCTTCGTTGTAGGTTGGCAGAACGATGGTGACTTGCATGAGCGGCACAAGTGTAGCAGGCAGTGGGCACGCCCATTGCCGGCGCGCCTGATAGGCTGATTCGGCGCGGCCTATGAGCGTGTCAGTAGAATCTGGATGATTCTATTGAGGTTGTGCGGCACTACCAGGAACTGGTTGCGGATGAGCAGTCCCATGTCAACCTCGCCCATGCGCGGCACCCACTCGAGCACGTATTGCGCGAACAGGAGCAGGTTCCACACGACAAACGCGCCACCGAGCAATGTCAGCGCCGCCGGTGGCAGCTTCAGGCGTTGGCGCGACCAATCGGCGAGGGCCGCCAGGCCGAGCGTGAAAGCCGGCCACAGGTTCAGCAGGTAGCGGTTGCCGAACGAGGCGCCGGGGCCCCACATTGTCGCGGCGATGAGATAGAACTGCGGGATGTAGGCCACTGCGAGCATGATCGACAGGCGCCGGTCGCGTTGCCACAGCGGTAGGAAGCCGAGCACGGCCAAAAGCGCGACCGGGGTCCACGTGAACAGTCCCCGGTCTGATGAGAACAACACGTAGCCAATGCGCGGGTTCAGGAGATCCAGGAACTGGCCGTAGATCGAGTAAGTGTTGGCGATCCACGCGCCGAACACGACACGCCAGAAGACCATGAGCGGAATGAACAACAGCGCAAAGCCCACGCCCACCGGCGCGACGCGCTGGATGAGATGCGCCAGGCGTTCTTTCAGATTCCCAGAGTGACTGAGCAGGACGCGCAACGCATCGGCTGCCGGAACCAGCATCAACAGCGCATTGGGTGTGCGTACCCAAGTCGCCATGCCGATGGTGAGGCCGATGGCGACTGCTCCGGCGGTTGTGGGTGTGTCGCGCTGCCTGACCCACAGATAGACCAGTAGTGTGTTGAGGAAGAGATCGTTGGCATGGGACATCAGAGGACTGCTGTACATGTAGAAGACCGCCGGCGTGGCAAGCCACATGACAAGGGCGACGCCTGCGGCAAGCGGCGCCGGGATAAATCGTCTGGCGAGGGCATAGGCCATCAGGATGGCCAGAAAGGCATACACAACCGAACCCAGGCTGGCTGCAACGACGTAGGGCGCGCTCATTCCATCGGCGGGGATATCTACGCCGGCTGACCTTGCGACCAGCACGCCGGCGTGCGCGACAAGGTAGAACGGCGACCACAGGATGGCCGAGCCGGCGGCCCACTGGTTGTGGTGAAAGCCGGTCGGCGTCGTCGCCGTAAGCAACCAGGACTGGTCGGACTCGATGAAACCCTCTGGCTTGAGGTTCCATGTGTTGCGCACATCGAGCGAGCCTTCGATAACCGCTGCGCGCAGCCACGAAAAGTAGCCCACTGGATCGACGCCGTGGAGCACCGGGCGAAAGAATAACGGAGCGGCCAGCACAACGCAAATAGCCAGAAACAGCGCGCCCCTGTCGATGCGCCGGGTGGCGGAGTGCATGTTGGCAGTATTTGTCATGGTGTCTCTGACCGCGCGAGCGCCGCTACCTGGCGCCGCTTCAGGCGCAGCACGCTGAGGAAGAAACTGGACAGAATGATCTGCGCGCCGAGCGTGATGCCGGTGATAGACGGGATGACCAATCGCAGCATGGTTCCGTACTCGAGGTCGCCGAAATCCTGCCTGCTCCACAGGGCGAGCGCATAGACTGTTCCGGCGACACCGAGAAACAGCAGCGCGACGCCGATGATCAGGCCGGCTTCGAGCGACAGGCTTCTGGAAAGCAGCGTCAGGCGTTCATCGCGCGGCAGCAAGCCCTCATTGGCGGCAAACACTTTGGTGAAGACGGCAAACCAGACTGACTGGAATCCCAGAAAGATCAGGGTCATGCCATACAACAGCGTGTGCACGTCGAATCGCACAGTGCCGATGCGCAGCGGGCCGGGCAACAGTAGCGCCCAGATCATGAGTCCCAGCGCAATCGCGCCCAGGCCGGGATACAGGAAGAGCCAGCGCGGGCTGTACAACAACAGGAAGCGCAGATGCCGCCAGCCATCGCGGAAGCTGCGCAGGTGCGGCGGCCGGCTGCGCCCATCGGGATACAAGATGATGGGCACTTCGGTGATCTTCAGCTTGAGCAGAGTAGCCTTGACCACCATTTCGCTGGCGAACTCCATGCCGGTGGTGCGCAAGTCCATGCGTTCGAACGCCGCTTTGGTGTAGCCGCGCATCCCGCAGTGAAAATCTCCACACGAGCTGTTGAAGAACAACCGGCCAATGCCGGACAAGAGTGGGTTGCCGAAGTACTGATGCAAGGGGCGCATTGCCCCCGGCTTGATGCCGCCCTTGAAGCGATTGCCCATCACCAGGTCGGCGCCGGCGCGCAGCGCGGTGACGAATGGCTCGATGTTGCCAAAGTCATAGCTGTCGTCGGCGTCACCCATGATGATGTATTGGCCGCGCGCGGCCTCGCTGCCGCCGATGAGCGCGCTGCCATAGCCGCGCGCGCTGACGTGAACGACGCGCGCGCCGGCCTGCTCGGCAATCTGCGGTGAGCCGTCAGTGCTGCCGTTATCGGCGACGATCACTTCGCCGCAGATGTTCAGTCTATCCAGCGCAGCGCGGGCTTTCCTCACACAGGTGCCCACTGTTTCCGCCTCGTTCAGGCAGGGCATGACAATTGACAACAACACTGGGTCGCAGGGTTGATCGTCATCACGATGCGATTGGTGCGTGGTCTGGGGCATAACGATGTCCTGATTGCTTGAGGACGCGCTCGTAGACTGCGCGCGTGCGTTTGGCAATGGCGCTCCAGGCGAATTCCTGCGCATAGCGCCTCAGTCCATTGACGAGTTCCTGGTTGAGTCGTTGGTTTTGTGTCACTTCGAGGATGGCGTGGGCAAGCGCTGCAGCGTCCCCGGACGGGAAGAGTGCCAGGCCGGGGCAAAAGCCGGCCAGTTCAACGTGCGCCGGCACGTCCGAGACAATCAGGGGCGTGTGCTGGTAGGCAGCGCCGCTGACAACTGAATATGATGAATCGACCTGCGTGTGCGGATAGATCAGCGCGTCACAGGCGTCGATGTGGGCGGGCAAGTCAGGGGATGGCACAAAGCCGGTGATTCTGACGCGCGACTGGAGACCGGATCGGGCGATTTCACGTTCGATGGCTGCCAACGCCGGACGATCGGCTTCGCGGCGCAAGCCCCCGGCGATCAGCAGACAATACGACTCAGGCAACTGCTGCAGCGCTGCCAGCGCAGTCAGGTGTCCTTTGGCAGGGGTGATGTAGCCGGGTTGGCCGATGACGATTTTGTCCTGCCAGCCCCAGACAGCGCGCAAGGTGGCGCCACCAGCGGGCGCCGCCACCGCGGGCACGCCGGCCGGAATCACGTGAACCTGATCCGCCGGGATGCCGCGCCTGACCAGATGCTCCTTCAAATGCGCGCTGAGCACGATGATCGCGCCCGCGATCTTGAACATGCCATAGTTCAGGTATGTGGCATACGGCCCAAGCCAGCGTTTGTACATCTCCCATTTCACGCGACGTAGCAGATGGCCGACGCCGGCGCCGGGTATGCTGAATGGGCCGTCGAAGCTGACATGGCGTGTGATGACCAGCGGCTTGTCAATCGGGGCCACGAGCGCGCGATAGTAATTGCGCCACGGCAGCCGATATCCGAAGAAGGAATACTCGTGCTGGATGTGCGCGATATCGCCATCGTTCATGCGCCGGCCCCATGCCGCATAGTCGCTGCGCGGGTGGGGCTGATGATCGAATGGCGTCACCGATACGGACACATCGCCGAGGCTGTTCAGGGCCTCGACCAGATGGGCACTGTAATCGGCGATCCCACAGCGCACCTGCCAGGAGGTGAACATCGACACGCGCATAGTTCAGTGCGATCCTGTCGGCGGCAGTGTTGTGAACACGTTCGCCAGCATACGCAGATGAAACTGCCGCGAGGCGGCATCGCGCTTAAGGGTGGCCGCTGTGATCAGGGCAAGTTCTTTCATTGCCAGCAACCATTGTATGGCGGCGTGCGCGATCGGTCCATGGTGTTTGGCGTAGTAATAGCGCTGGCTGTTCTGGCCGGCGCGGTATGCCAGCTCGGACACGGACCGGCTGGTGCTTTTCCAGTAATGCGTCACGCGCGCGCCGGGCGCGTAGTACACAGAGAAGCCCGCATCCCCGATGCGTTTGCACCAGTCGATGTCTTCGTAGTAAGCGAACAGGTTTGGATCGAGTCCCCCGACGGACGCATAGGCCTCGCGCCGCACCAGCAATGCCGCGCCTGACACTTCGCCCACCTTTGCGATGGCGTTGTAGTCGCGCCCGGCCTGCCTGTAGAAGTCGCGTTTCCATAGCCGGTACAGCCGGGTCATGCTCATGATCGAGGTCCACACGGAGGGCAATGGCCGGCCGGAAGGTTGCAGCGAGCCATCGGCGTTGAGCAGCATGGGGCCGCACGCGCCGGCATCGGGATGCGCATCCATGAACGCGATGAGGGCCTGTAAGGCGCCGGGTTGCGTCTCCGTGTCGGAGTTCAGGAGCATCATGTATCGCCCGCGCGCGGCGCTCAGACCGATGTTGTTGCCGCGCGAAAATCCCAGATTGCTTTCGTTGACGATGATGCGAACGCCAGGCGCAGCTTGGCTGAGGGCCGTCGCCGTGCCGTCGGTGGATGCATTGTCCACCACGATGATCTCGATCCCGTAGGGCGCGCGCCCGGCATCGGCGATGACCGACTGCGCGCAGGCGCAGGTGAGATCGCGTGTGTTGTAAGTAAGGATGATCACAGACAGATCAACGAGGGCGTTGGCCGAGGCGGGGATGAACATGGCCGGCAAGCCGTCAGACGACGGCAAGATTGAGCACGATTTGAATGCCGTTGAGCGCGGGCAGAAAGCGGACGAAGCGGGGCTTGTAAACCGTGGCTTCGGCCACGATGCGGTATCCGCAGTCCAGCGCCATTTGCTTTGCAGAGCGCCGGGTGAACCAGCGCAGGTGCGTGCGATCCATCAGATAGCCATCGGTGTAATCGAACCGTCCGCGTAGCAAGTTCAGCCGGCCGGTCCAGTGCGCAATGTTGGGGACAGAGAGCAATACGCGCCCGCCATCTGCAAGCAGCTGGCGCATGCCGCGCAGCACGGCCCAGGGATCCACCAAATGCTCCAAGACATCGGCGAAGATAATGGCGTCGAAAGGCGCGGCCTGTTGAAGTTCGGCAACGATGTGCGGGTCTTCGATGCTGCCGATCCACAGGCGCGTGAAGGCGCTCTGGCTGTTGATCGCGGCAGCTGGCACGACCTCGACGCCGAAAGTGGCGCACTGTTTGTGCTGCGCCAGCCATCGGCTGATCACGCCGTCTCCGGGGCCGACTTCCAGCGTCCGCGACCCTGACTCAACCCAGCCGGCGATGATGGTGCGCGGATTGTTGCGATCGTTGGGGTTGAAGGCGCCACCATAGAGCGCATGCGCGGCAGTCACAACGGCATTATATCCGGGGCGCAGATGCGAATCGCGGATATGGTTGAAGTCAGGTTGAGCTCAACGACCTCAATCCAGGCGCGCTGGAGTATGTTGCGGTGTGGTATGAACATGAGCGCAGGCCGGCATTTCGAGCGCAATCAACCGCCTGTACGTGTTGCGCGCCCGCGGGTTGCGGGATGCCCACAGGCGGGGCAACAGGGCGAGCCGGGTTGCCAGCCGGATGCGGCGCTGTTGGGATGCGGTGTAATAGCAGGCGCAGAACTGGTAGAAGCCGCGATACATGTGAATTGTCCGGTCATCCAGCGGGCTTTGGTTTTCGAGGTGCGCCACGGTGGCGGCAGGGTCGAAGAGAATCTGCCAACCGGCCTGCTTCATGCGCCAGCACCACTCCAGGTCTTCGCCATACAGGCCGGGGAACATCTCTGCGTTGTAAAAGCCAACCTGGCGTGCGGCGTCGGCGCGCACGATCAGGCAGGCTCCGGTCAACCAGTCTACAGACATGACTGTGTCATGCGGACCGGCCAGGTAGAAGCGTCGTCCGATCCAACGATTGCCGCGCAGCGCCTGCCACAAGCCCAAAGCTTCAAGGAAGTGGGTGAGTGGGGTGGGGAAGTTGCGGCACGAAGGCTGGAGGGCGCCGTTGGCGCGCACGAGCCGCGGGCCGGCCATACCGGCATCGGGATGCTGGTCCATGAAAGCGACCAGCTCGGCCAGGGCGCCGGGCTGGACGAGCGTGTCGGAGTTAAGCGGCATCAGATAGCGGCCGGCGGCCCGTTCCAGCATCTGATTCTGGTTGGCCGAGAAGCCCAACGGGCGCTCGTTTTGGATCAGGCGCGCGTTGGGGTGCGCCTGGGCCATCTCGCGGATGAGGCCGGCGTCGTCGAGCGTGTTGTTGACGATCCACGTTTCGACGGACAAAGGCGCTGCGGTGGCGGCGATGGATTGCAGGCACGCGCGCAGCAAGTCCGGCGTGCGGTGGTTGATGACGCAAACGCTCAGTTCGGGCGGGTCGATGTGTTGAGACTGGTTAGCCATGCCTGCTCAATCTGCCCGGCATCTGCTATAACCCCAGCCATTCATGTTTGGTGATTCGCAACATGGCCAATGTCACCAGATAGGCCTGGCGCGCGTGGTGGCCTGCGCAATGCCGAAGGCCCTTACTGAGGCACGGGCTGCGCAGGATCGGGTCGATCAGTCGCATCATCGAGTAGGTGGTCATGTAGGTCTTCTGCACCTGCTCTGGCGACCACCGGCGCGCCGGCGCAACCATTTGGAACCCGTCGTCTGCCACGGTGTTCAACATGGTTGTCATGCGCTGCGCGTAGGTGTGGTGAGCCAGCACATGAGCCTGGCCTTGCCGGGCAATGCGATCGCGCTCGTCGTCGTGAGTGAGGTAGTAATCGGCCTTCTGCAGCAGGTCGTCCAAATCGGTGAAAGTGACGAAGTGTTCGCCATCGCGCAGCAGTTCCGTCTGGCCGTTTTCTGTCGAAGCCTGAGTCAGCAGCATGGCTCCCGTGGGGGGCACTTCGAAGATGCGCATGTTGAGGATCTTGTCCGAGTGGCTGATATTCACCACAATCTTCGATTGACTGTAGATGCGCGCCATGTCGTCCATGTAGTAGGCGCGCCGGAAGTCATTCATGTGATAGCGGGCTGACAACGCGTCCAGTATCGCCACGCGCTCAGGATAAGAGCGGTTGTACTGACCGACGAAGCCGATATCGTAGATGCGCTCGACGTGATGATCCCGATGCACCTCGGGATCGCATCCTATGGGCAGCCAGTGCGCCGGCAGGCCCGAGCGCGCGGATTGGAACAGCTCAACTGCGCCTCGATGAGCAACGAACAGATAATCGAAGAGAGGGGCGAGGCGCAGGCGGAAGGTGTTGCGTTGGCGAATGCCGGGCGGCCAGGCGTCGATTAAGTAAGCCACTGTCGGAATGGGAAGCTGGGTCAGGCCGGCCGGCAGGTATGGGGCCAGACCGCTGTCGACATACACAAACAGGTCGGGTCTGTCTGGCAGTGCTGCAATGTAGGCGGCGAGATCCATGTCCGGCGGAAATCCAAGGCGCCGATGGCTGGCCCAGGCAGTGCCGACAAAGCTGATCTGGTGTTGCCTGGACAGGGCTTGCTCCAGATAAACGCCTGTCGTGCCCGGATAGTAGCCGTATCCCAGAAGAATGCGCATGAGATTTAGTGACCGAGTTGATGTAGCACAGTCTCGTTTCGAGAAGCCGGCACGAACAGGCCGGTGTTCACGCGCGTTGCGCTCAGTTGCGCCAGGTCCAGCCGGTGAACTGCGACGCGCCCTCTAAGCGAGTCGCTCTCTTCGACCTGATAGGCTTCATATCCATGTGACTCGAGCAGGTGCACAATGTCATCACAGGTGTGCCCGAACCGCTGTTGAAAGCTCTCGAACAGCTCGCACAGGATTATGGGTGAACTGGCGGCGATCCTGTCGCGCCCGCCGTTCAGCACGCCAAATTCGGCGCCCTCGACATCCACCTTCAGAAATGAAATCTGGGCCGACGGTAGGGCGTGATCCAGCGTGTCGATCTCGACAGTCTCTGTGATTGTGTCTGGCATGTCGGTAGGCTGGAGCGACGCCATATCTGGCTGAGATGCAGGTCGGTGGAGCAGCAGTTGCCCGGCTCTGTCGGACAGGCCTTTTTGGTAGGCAGTGATCTTCGACTGAACCGAGGGGTTGAGTTCCAGGTTGCGCCGCAGATATGCGTAGGTGGCGGGGCTGGGTTCAAAGGCGTATACCTGGCGCGCATATTTGCCGGCGATGAGTGTGAAGTAGCCAACGTGCGCGCCCACATCCACAAACGTGTCGGATGGGGACACGAGACGCCGGATGAGAGTTGCTTCGAGGCTGGAGTCGATATCGTAATGGTAATAGACGTAGCGGAACATCGGAACGCTCATGTCCAACTCGATGACGAGATCGCTGTCGACGACAATGCGTTCGCGCGCATTGTTCGGCGCCAGCATTCTGCCGAGTCCCAGTCCTCTGCTGAAGCGGCGCAATTGAGGGAAGCGATGGCTCAGGCCACGAAGAAGATGGCGCAGGCGAGATCGGATTGACATGAACGCGAAGGATTATATCTGGGCATCAGCGCTTATGAGCGGGATGCAGTTAGCGCAACCGGCGCGCCAGGCAGGGTAGCGCCATGATTGCGCGCCGCAAGGGATTGCGGGTTTGCGCCCGCGCGTCATCCAGGATGATGTCGAGCATGTGCAGCCGGGTGTAAATGGCGCGTCGCTCGCTCAGCCTCTGGGCGCGATCTGCCTGCCGCACTGGCGCGGCCATGCGAAAGGAAGTGTCTGCTATGCTCTGGATGATCGTTTGAATGCGATGCGCATAGGTGTGTTGTGCGTGAACACGCCGGTAGCCGGCTTCAGCAATGCGCGCTCGCTCGGTCTCGTTAGCCAGGTAATGCGCGATCCGGGCGAGCAGATCGTCGTCATCGTGATACACCACCAGCTCCGAGCCGATGTCGAACAGGTCGCTCAACCCATTGGCGATCGAATCGGTCAGCACCAGAGCGCCGGAGGCGGCGCCCTCGAATACGCGCATCGTGACATCGCCGGCGATGCTGGCATTGAACACGATGCGCGACTGGCTATAGATTCTGCCCACCTCCTCAGGCGTGTATGACTGGCGGAAGTCGTTTGTCTTGAAGCGGGCGCTGATCAGTTCCAGCCGGCGCAATCGCGCCGACGCGCGTTGATGCGCGCGCGTCAGGCTTCCAACGAAGCCGATATCGTAGATCCTGGGCAGGTCATATCGTCGATGGACGTCGGGCGCGGCCGCCAGCGGCAGCCACCACACCTGGTCATGGCCGGCCGCCTCTCGGTAAGCCGGCAGGTAATCTTTCTGCGCGACGAACACGGCGTCGAAGAAACGGGCGGCGCGTTTGCGCCATGCGCCCAGGTGCACATCGATCAGGTAGCAGGCAGAGGGAATGTCCAAGTCTTCGATACCGCGTGGAAAGTAGCGCCCGGCCGGATCAATCCACAGATACAGATCGGGTTTGTGTGGCAGGCCGGCGACGATGTCGGCGATTGAAACGCCGCTGTCGTAGCCCGGGCGCGAGTTGGCCGGCAGCCCCACGTAGGTGACCGTGTGCCCGGCGTCCCGCGCGGCGCGCTCGAAATGGTAGCCGGCTGCATGGGTGAACCAGTAGTATCCGATGGCGATGTGCATGGTCGGCCCTCTCTACGAGTGTTGTTGCGGCGCTATCGATCTGGCCGCAACAGGATCGCGGCGCGATTTATGGCCATTTCGAGACCCAGCTGGATGTGTTGCCGAGAGATGATGCCCGTTGCGGGTATCGCTGCGATCAGAATGCACAGAGCGGCCAGCTTCCAGCCGGCAGCGTTCAGCACAGGGAACGCCAGGAAAGCAATCACCAGCGCAAGATACACCAGCCCCAACAGACCCACGCGCCCCAGACGATAGGGCGCCGGCATGAAACGACGGGCGATGTAGTAGTTGGCGACAGCCACGAACGCACCGGCGGCGACGGTGGACCAGACTGCGCCCCATACGCCCCACAACGGATCCAGGATGACGTTGAGCGCGATATTGATGGCGGCCGCTGCGACGATGATGACACTGACGAAGCGCGTTTGCTTCTTCACGTACAGGCCGATCTGGAAGTTGCTCCCGATGAAAGCCAGCGGGCCGACATAGATCATCAGCGCCAGCGCGTAGGGCGCAGCCGGCACGTATACGTCGCGCGCAAACACCGCCAGAATCTCCGGCGCAAACAGCCCCGCCGAAAGCGCCACCATCATTGCGCCGGCTGCGAAGTATTCGAGCATGCGCGCGTATTGCGCCGGCGCATCCGGTTTCGCCCCCATCTCCAGCGCCAGCGGCCACCATGCAGCCCACGGCGCGCTGAGCAGGACGTACACCATTGCTGCAAGCTTGTTGGCGATAGCGTACAACCCCTGCTGCTCCTGAGAAACGTATTGAGTCAGCAGCACGCGGTCGGCGCCTGAAAGCAGCAGAAAACTGATCGAGCCGAGCAGCAAGCCGGCGCCGGTGCGGAACAAAGGCTTGACCAGCGCCGGGGTGAATCGCCCCCGCAAAATCTGGCCTGTCAAGACAAGCCCGGCCAGGCAGGCTAACCCATTGGCGAGCGCGTTTGCGGCAACCACGCCGGTGGCCTTGAATCGCAACAGCAATACCAGCGCCACATTACTGACGATCGTCGCGGCAAGAAAAGTCAAGCCCAGCGCATTCACCCGCTTGACGCCCATCTTGAGGCGCAGCGCGACGGTGGCGATGTTGTACAAGGGCACACTGACCACGTTGAATGCGATCAGGTACAGGATCGATCTCCGGGCTGGGTCCTTGTACAACCATTCGGCCAGCGGCTCTGCCACAATGACCAGCAGGACAGCGAGCACGAGGCCGGCCAGTCCCACGCTGATCTGCGCCGTCGTGACCAGATTGCGCTGGTATGTTTCGTCGCCGTCGAAGAAGTAGGCGTTGAGCGCTTGATCGATTGCGAAGGCTGCCAGGATCGTCATGAACGATGATAGGGTGGTGGCGACTTCTACCACACCATAGTCATCGGGGGATAGCACCCGCGTGTAGAGGGGTGTGAGCAGGATAGTGAACACCGGCCCGATCAGCGTGACCAGGCTGTATCCAGCTGTCAGCCTGGCAAACCGTCTCAGTGTGTCGCGCATGGTTGGCCGGATGGACACGCGCCGGCGGTTTTCGAAGTGTGGCGCATGATCGCAATCTGCGCGTATTCTACTGGCCGCTCGTCTCGCTTATTGCTCGATTCTGGGCAGCACAACGCCGCTCTGGCGCTGATACTTGCCTTTCTTGTCGGCGTAGCTCTGTTCGCAGATGCCGTCGCTGCCCAGGAAAATCAACTGCGCGATGCCTTCGTTGGCATACACCTTCGCCGGCAGCGGCGTGGTGTTGCTGATCTCCAGCGTCAAGTACCCTTCCCACTCCGGCTCCAGCGGGGTCACGTTCACGATCAACCCGCACCGGGCATAGGTTGATTTGCCCAGGCAGATGGTCAATACCTCGCGCGGGATGCGAAAGTATTCTACGGTTCGACTCAGCGCAAACGAGTTGGGTGGAATGATGCACACGTCGCCGGTGAAGTCAACGAATGAGCCGGAGTCGAAACGTTTCGGATCGACGATGGCCGAGTTCACGTTGGTGAATATCTTGAACTCGTTGCTGATGCGGATGTCGTAGCCATACGATGACAGCCCAAAGCTGACCACACCCTTGCGAATCGAGCTTTCGACAAACGGCTCGATCATCCTATGCTCTATCGCCATGCGGCGAATCCAGTGATCTGGTTTGATACCCACTTTTCGATTTTGGATTTTTGATTTCGGATTTCAAATTGATGATCTGGGCCGGCAGGCCTCAAATCCCAAATCTAAAATCCCAAATCCCAAATGGTTACATGCGTTCTGGCGCGCTCATGCCCATCAGCCCCAGCGCGCGCGCCAGGGTGATCTGGCTGGCCCGCGCCAGCTTGATGCGCGCGGCATACACAGCCGGCGCTTCGCCGATGATCCGGCAGTCGCGGTAGAACGCATTGAAGGTCGCTGCCAGGCTCTGCGCATACGTGGTGAAATGATGCGGTTGCAGGCTGGTTGCTACGAGTTCGACGACTTCGGGCAGCTCCAACAGTTTGCGAATCAGGTTAAGTTCGCCGGGATGCGCGTATTCATAGCTGCCGCTCTCTCGCTCGGTCGCACTCGTCTGTTGACCGGCTTCTTCGCCCATCACCTCTGCCGCCTTGCGGAAGATCGAGCAGATGCGCGCGTGCGCATATTGTGGATAGAACACCGGGTTGTCTTCGGACTGCTGTTTGACAGCGTCCAGATCGAACACGATCTTGGTGTCAATCGAACGAGACAGCAACACATAGCGGGTGGCGTCTGCGCCGACTTCATCCACCACGTCGTCCAGGGTGATGATGTTGCCGGCCCGCTTGCCCATGCGCACTTCCTGCCCGCCGCGCATCAGCGTGATGAAGCGATAGATCAGCAGCGAGATCCGTTGCGGGTCCAGTCCCAGCGCTCTTGTCGCCGCGATCAGGCGCGGCACATCCCCCTGATGATCTTCGCCCCACACGTAGATGGCGCGGTCGAAACCGCGCTCGACCAGTTTGTTCCACACGTAGGCGATGTCGCTGGCAAAGTAGGTGGGGCGCTCGGCAGGGTCGGCGATCACTTTTGGCGAACGAATGACAACCGCCTGCACGATTTTGGATTTTTGATTTTGGAGTTTGGATTTCGCTGCGTCGTCCAGGTCGGCGACCGGCGTTCCGGCATCTGCGATCGGTGAGCCATCCTCGCTGAACCACAGCGCGTCGTCGTGCTCGATCAGCAAGCCCTTCTGGCGCAGGATGGGCAGCACCCGCTCGAACAACCCGCTTTCGTACAGGCTGCGCTCTGAGAAAAAGTTGTCGTAGTGCACGCCGATGCGCGCCAGTGAAGCGCGCACGCTGTCCATCATGGCATCGATGCCCAGCCGGCCCAGCGCCCGGCGCGCTTCGTCGCGGGGCAGGCCGGCGTAGCGATCACCCTCGCGCGCGATGATCTGCCTGGCGATGTCGATGATGTAGTCGCCGCGATACCCGTCTTCGGGGAATGGCTCGTCGTGGCCGAGCTGTTGCATGTAGCGCGCATACACACTGGCGCCAAAGTGCCGAATCTGGTTGCCGGCATCGTTGACATACCACTCGCGGTGCACGCGATAGCCTGCCGCGGCCAGCGCATTCGCCAGCGTGTCGCCGATCACCACGTTGCGGCCGGCAGCCACAGTGAGCGGGCCGGTGGGGTTGGCGCTGCCGTGCTCCACCTGGATTGATTGCCCCGCGCCGATGTCGATATTGCCCCAGGTGTCGCCGGCTGCCACGATGGCATCGACCTGCCGGCTCAGATATTGCGGCGTCAGGCGAAAGTTGATGTAGCCGCCGACCACTTCTGTGCTGGCGATATCGCCCAGTTGCAAATGGTCGGCGATCTTCTGCGCGATCTGGGGTGGCGCCATGCGCGCCGCGCGCGCCAGTTGCATCGCCACCGACGCGGCATAGTCACCCATGCCGGCCTGCTTGGGATGTTCGATCGTGAAGGCCGGCATGTCGAAGCCCGGCAGATCACCGCTGGCTTGCGCGGCCTGGATGGCTTGCGTGACGAGCTGTTTCAGGTGATCTCGGATCATGAAGGGCGATTATAAGCGCGACATGCGTTGGCGCAGAATTTCGTACAGCGCCACCGCGCCGGCCACAGATGCGTTCAGCGACGCGATCTGGCCGCGCATGGGCAGTTTGAGCACAAAGTCGGCGCGCTCGCGCAACAGCCGGCTGACCCCCTCGCCCTCGCTGCCGACGATCAGCGCCAGCGGCCCGCGCAAGTCGCCGGCGTATAACGCCTGCGCGCGTGGATCATCCTGCAGGGCGGCAATCCACACATCGCGCGCTTTCAGCGTCTCCACCACGCGCGCCAGATTGACGACTTGTGCGATGCGCAGGTGTTCGGTCGCGCCGGCAGATGCATTCACCACTGCCGGCGTCACGGCCACGCTGCGCCGTTCGGGGATGATCACGCCGTGCGCGCCGACGGCTTCGGCAGCGCGGATGAGGTTGCCGAAGTTCTGTGGGTCTTGCAGCGTGTCGAGGATCAGTAACAGCGGCGGCTCACTCCGTTGGCCGGCCAGCGCCAGCATGTCCTCAATGGTGGTGTAGGGGTAAGCGCTTGTTTCCAGCGCCACGCCCTGATGGTGATCAGAAATGCGGTCCAGCACTGGGCGCGGCGCACGAGTCACGCGCACACGTCGTTCGCCTGCCAGCGCCGTCAGCTCGCGCAGGATCGGGGTGTCCTTCACACCTTCGGCGATCAACACTTGCTGTGCTTTGCGCCGATTGGCGCGCAAGCATTCCAGCACTGCATGTCGGCCATAGAGAAATTCAGTCATGGGGAGATCGTAATCTCTGCCCTGAGCGCCGCATCCTGGATGGGCCGGCCTTGCGCGTCGAACGCCGGGAGCCGCAGGCCGTCGCCGGGGCGGTAGAAACCATACTCCAGCCGGTACAAGCCCGGCGCCAATCCATCCGGCAGGTCAATCGTTCGTTCGTCATTCACCAGATCGCCCTGTTGCCACCAGCGAATCGGGAAATTGTTGTTATCCGCCGGCCCATCGGCCTGCGCAATCAACCGTCCCGCGTCATCGACCAGGTGCATGAAGATCGTGAATTCCTCGATGAAGTCCTGAGTTGCCAGCCAGCGCGTGGTCACATCGAGTTGCCGGCCCTGTTGTCGCACCGTCAGGCTGATCGGCATGGCGTGGCTCAGGCGCGGCGCAGCAGCGTGCTGAGTGGCGAGTGCGGAGTGCTGCGTATTTGAGACGACGCTGGCTACCTCGTGGCGCGGGCGTCCGATGAGTTGTCCTGCGCCATCGTAGGCCGGCAGGAACACTTTGGTGTCGAAGTTCCAAAAGCCGACATCCATACGCAGCACAGCAGGCATAGACAGGGTATCGCTGAGGCGCAGGCGATAACGATCAATGATGATCTCGCCGGGAATCCAGCGTGTGGTTTGCCACATGCCGCCGCCGGGATAGGTGTCGAGCAGGGCAACCTGCTCGTTGTTGCGCCCGTACAGCCTGATGAATGCGCTGTCGTTAGTGGCTATCGGCTTCAGTCCCTGCCAGTACAGTGTGACCGCGAATTCGCCGCCCGGCTTGATGCGGGTATGCTCTACTGTGTAGCCGATCCAGCGAATGGAATCGCCAAAGCGCACCTCTGTGCGCGTCAGGTCCTTCGGCAATTCAGATGGCTCGCGCAAACGGGGCGGCAGCGCATAGGCCGGCTGAATGTACACAAACGGGGCCAGCAATGTCAGCGCGGCCAGCCCAACAGGAAGCGCAACGAGCGCCAGCCGCAAGCCGATCTGGGCATAGCCACGCATTGCAGCGTGCGCATGGCGGATTGACCAGAATTGCGCAAGGCCGATGGCCATGAAGCCGGCGATGATCGTGATGACGGGAAACAGCAGCCGGCCCTGACTGGCAAGCGTGATCGATGTCCAGCGCGCCAATGCTGCCAGCGCGACCGTGAACACACCCAGGCACATCAGCGCCGCGATGTCGCGCGTCTGTAGAGCGGACAGGCCGGCTTGTCGCCATGCGCGTATTCGGCGCAGGATAGCCGCCGCCAACCCCGCGCCGGCCACAACCAGCGCAAGATCAAGCGCGACGTAAATCCAGTGTGCCATCGGGATGTTGACCGCGCCAAACAATCCCCAGTACGCTTTGCGAAAACCATCCCACTCGCCGACCAGCTCGGGCAGGGTGGGCAATCGCTCGCGCGGCCCGGCAATCAAAGCCATCATCGTGGTGCCGGTGAAGTCGCCGTAGAGCAACTGGTTGCGGATGTACCACCAGCCGGCGATCAGCGCAATCGGCAATGCCACCAGCAGCAACGGGGACACGGCTTTCAGCAGACCCGGCAATCCGGCCGGCGCAGTGGCGCGCCGCCAACGCAACCATGCCACAATCGCCAGCGTGGCCGGGATGACAACCGCCAGCGCCAGCGCAGAGGACTTGGTGAGCGCGGCGCAGCCCAGTACGATGCCCAGAGCCAGCGCCCGGCCCGGCGTGATGCCCCGGTTAACCAGACGCGCACCCAATACCAGCCCGATCGACGACAACAGGGTTGCCAGCGTGTCGTTGTTCACCGACGCGCTGATGAACACAAACATCGGGTTGAACGCAACGAACGCTGCTGCCAGCAGCGCAATGAGATTGCGGCGGGGGTGGTTGGGGCCGGCCAGTTCCTGCGCCAGCAGCCATGCGCACACCACGGTGACGGCGCCCATTGCCACGCCCAGCAGACGGATGAGCTGCATGACCAGAACTGCGCCATGCCAGGGAAACTGCTCGGCATCGGTGTGAATCAACTGGTTCCAGTTGTTGGTTGTATCTGCCCGACCCAATCGCCCATGTGGATTGAATTGCGCCAGAGCGTAAAAGTCACTGCGGTCGAATGGCCGGACGAACAACGCCATCAGCGCGTAATACAGCGGCGGCTGGCTGCCCTCTTGTTCGTAGAATCCGCGATTGTCCGGATCCTGAACGGGCAGCCCGTTGCCCTGCGCCAGATGTTCGATGAGGGCGTAGTGTCTGACCTCGTCCGATACTTCCATGAAGGGCGAGGAGGCGCTATACACAGCGCCCGCGATCACAAACATAGCGACGATCACTATCAGGGGCCGGCGCGGCGCCAAGGGGACTTTCGGCGCGGGCGTCCGCGCATTGAGACTCGGCTTCATCTTCGATGTTGGCGAACTATAACCCACGCGGGACGCGAAATGGCCGGAGCCGGCGTATGCCTGCCCTGTGCCATAATCAGGCATGGTGCGATGTGGGCCGGTGATTCGCAAGCACAACAAATCTCTGTTTTTGAAAGGGCTACACACATGATCAGAATTGTGACGGACTCGACCTGCGACCTGACTTCCGATCAGGCCGATCAACTTGGTATTGCGGCCGTTGCTGCGCTCTATGTGCGTTTTGGCGACGACCAGTACCAGGATGGCATCACCATCAACCGCCAGCAATTCCACCAGTTGGTCAAGACCCATCCAAGCTTTCCCAGCACCTCGCAACCCTCGATCGGCGACTTCGCCAAGATCTACGAGCAGTACAAAGGAGATGAGATTCTTTCGATTCACATCTCGCGTGATCTGAGTGGCACGATTGCCTCGGCGGAGGCCGCACGCGACCTGGTTGGCGCCAACGTGACGATCATCGACAGCCGGAATGTCAACGCCGGCCTGGCGCTGCTGGTCATTGAAGCCTGCCGGCTGGCAAAGTCCGGCGCCACGGTCGAGCAAATCAAGACGCAGATCGAGGCGCTGGTGCCCCGGACGCGCCTGATCTTTGCCGTCGAGACGCTGGAAAACCTGCGGCGCGGTGGCCGCATTGGCGGTGCGCAGGCCTTCCTCGGCAGCATGTTGCAGTTCAAGCCCGTCATCACGATCAAGGATGGCCGGGTCGAGCCGTTAGAGCGGGTGCGAACCATGCCCAAAGCTGTGGCCCGGCTGAAAGAGCTGGCGGCGCACGATCTGAACGGTCAGCCATATCGCCGGGTATGCTTCATGCACGCCGCTGCGCCGTCGGCGGCCGAGAATCTGAGGAATGCGCTTGCTTCGGAAGTGAAACTGGATGAGGCGCTGGTGATCGAAGCCGGCCCGGTAATTGCCACCCATGCAGGCCCCGGCGCCGTGGGTGTAGCCTACGTCGCCTAGTCGGCTCCCCGCGCACGCCACACGGAATACACTATCCGCCATGATGCGCACCAAAATTGTTTGCACCCTGGGGCCGGCCAGCGACGATGAGAGCGTGCTGAGGCAGATCATCCATGCCGGCATGGATGTGGCGCGCATCAACTTCTCGCACGGGACGCAGGCCGACCATGCCCGCAGGATCGGCCTGGTGCGCCGGCTGGCGCAGGAGGAAGATGTCCAGGTAGCGATCATGGGCGACCTGCAGGGGCCAAAGTTTCGCATCGGTGCTTTGCCGGCCGGTGGGGTGTTGCTCGAAGATGGTTGTCGGCTGATGTTATCGGCCAGTCAGCCCTATGCCAACGATGGCGCCACGCTGGTCATCCCGATGCCACACCCTGATTTCATCAGCGCCATGCGGGCCGGCCAGCGCCTGCTAGTGGACGACGGGGCGCTGATTCTGCGCGTGGCGGCCGATCCAGTTGGCGACTCGGTGCTGTGCGATGTGGTCAGCGGCGGGATATTGACTTCACACAAGGGCGTCAGCGCGCCGGGCGCTCATTTCGCTATGTCTGCCATCACCCCCAAGGATCGCGCCGATGTGCAGTTCGCGGTGGAGCAGCGCCTGGATGCCCTTGCCCTGTCATTCGTGCGCAAGGATGAAGACCTCATCGAGTTGCGCGATCTGGTGCGCAGTCTGGGCGCCGATCCTGTCATCGTGGCCAAGATCGAGAAACCCGAAGCGCTCGACGACTTGCCGGACATTCTGCGTGCAACCGACGTGGTCATGGTCGCGCGTGGCGATCTGGGTGTCGAGGCGTTGCCCGAACAGGTGCCCTTCCACCAGAAGACGATCATCCGCAGTTGTCTGAACGCCGGCGTGCCGGTGATCACGGCCACACAGATGTTGCAGAGCATGATCGAGCTGCCATCCCCTACGCGCGCCGAAGCCAGCGACATCGCCAATGCCGTGTTGGACGGCACCGACGCGGTGATGCTCAGTGGCGAGACAGCGGTGGGCAAATATCCCGTGGATTCGGTGCGGACTATGGCCAATATCGCGCGGCATGCGGAGGAGCATGGCTGGACGGCCTGCCAGCCCCCAGGCTTCGCCCCGCAGCCGGCTGCGCTGAGGGGAAATATGCCGGCCCCTGACGATGTGACTGAGGCGATCACGTCTGCGGCTGTGGAAATTGCGGACGGCGTGGGCGCCAGGGCAATTGTGTGCACCACGACCAGTGGGCACACGGCTCGCATGATGGCGCGACATCGCCCGGCCAAGCCCATCCTGGCGCTGACGCCGCACTATCGCACGTTCCAGTTCACCGCTTTCATGTGGGGGGTGCAGGCAGTGCTGGCGCCGGTCTTCACCAGCACCGACGAGATGCTTGCCGCTGCCGCGCGCGTGGCCCAGCAAGAGGGCTATGCAGTGCCCGGCGACCTGATTGTCGTCACGGGCGGCCTGCCGCTAGGCGCCGGCACGGGCAAGACCAATCTCATCAAGGTGCACGAGGTCTGAACGATTTCGGATTTGGAATTTTGGGTTTTGGACTGTTACGCGGGTCTGGCGCGGTCACATTGCCAATCCAAAATTCAGAGTCACTCCAGCGGTTCATCCCGGCTGATCAGGGGTTTGATGGGAGTTGTGCCGCCGGTGACGCTAGTTTGGCCGTTTGCGGCAGGGTCGGCCGGCTTTTTCGGCTGCGCCGTCGTCTGGTTGGGCAGGCGCGGGGCGGCTTTTTGTGGCGCGCGCGACGCAGTCTGTGTGGCGTGCAATTCGCCGGCCAATCGTTCGGCAGCTTTGCGCGCCGGAGGCGGCTCGGGCAACTGATCGTCCTCTGGCTGAGTGTTCGTCTCTTGCGACTTGCCCGCGCTGATGCGATCTACGACGCGCTCGATTGCGCCACCCACCTTGTCCAGCAGGCCGGAGACAGCGGCAGCAGGTGACACGCGCTCTCTGGCGGGAGCGGTACCCGTCGGCAGGGTCTCAGCCGGTGGCTGCAACTGGCGCGCCGCGCCGGGCCGGGCAATAGACCTGGGTTGCGCGGTGGCGCCGTCTGCAATAGCGGTTGCAGGCGCTGCGTCGGTCTGGGGACGTGATATCTGCCGGACTGCCGGCTTTTTTACCACAGGCAGTTCGGGCGTGAGCGTTGCGCCACAATACGGGCACAGATCCCAACTGAGATGAACGGCGCGACCACAGGCGTGGCACGGGTTGCGTAGCTTGACGTGGCACGATGGGCAGAACTGCATGTCGCTGTCCACACGCCGGCTGCACGATGGGCAAAACTCCTGGTGTTCGATGCTCGCCAGGAGCGATTCTTCTTCCAGAGCGCGCACATATGCTTCCGCCAGCGTCTCGCGCGGCCGCAACATGAAGTAGACCAGGATACCGGCGACCGGCACCACAGCAACCATGACCGTTGCCAGGACCTGAACCAGCACGTCACGCGAGCGTGAGCGGATATCGCGGAAGGTCCATACGGCCAGCCCCGCCAGAAGCGCGGCAGAGATGGCCCCGATGACGGCGGCGGCTGCGACGATCAGATTGCTGATGTTTTCGATCATTCCGTTGCTCCGACGCGATTATACTGGGATGCTCAATATGAACGCGCTTGACACTGCCGACGACGCAGACACCATCCGCAGCAACGATGACGCCGAGAACGATCTGGTAGTCATGACATCCCTCTCTCCCCGCGTCGGCGGGCCTGGTCGTGTCCGGTCGCGGCGTGTGCGATCTGCAAACAGGAAGAGTCCTGGCGCTGAAGAGGAGAATCCGGGATACCGGCTTTTGATCTGCGACATTGCGGAAGGCGAGCGCCCGCGTGAGCGATTTATGCAGGTTGGCGCCTCGGGCATGTCGCAACGCGAACTGCTGGCGATCCTGTTGAGGCATGGTCCGCCGGGCGACGGCGTCATGGTGATGGCCGATCGCCTGTTGCGCGAGTTTGGCGGATTGGCCGGGCTGGCGCGGGCCAGTGTGCAGGATTTGCAGCGCGTGCGGGGGATGGGGCAGGTCAAGGCGATTGAAGTCAAAGCGGCGCTGGAGCTTGGCAAGCGCATGATGTACAGCACACCCGACCAGCGCCCCCAGATCAAGACACCGGCTGATGCTGCGCAGCTTCTAATGCTTGAGATGGGGCTTCTGGAGCAGGAAGAAGTGCGCACGCTTCAGCTTGACACGCGCAACCGGGTTGTGTCGATGTCTATGGTATACCGTGGCAGTTTGAACGCGGCGAGTATGCGCATCGGCGAGTTGTTCAAGGAAGCTATTCGCAACAATTGTGCTTCAATCATTGTGGCCCACAATCACCCTTCGGGTGATGCTGCCCCCTCCAGCGAGGATGTGCGCGCGACGCGATGCATGGTCGATGCCGGCAAATTGCTTGACATTGAGGTGCTCGATCATCTGGTGATCGCCCACAACAGCTATGTCAGCTTGAAGGAGCGAGGACTGGGGTTCGAATGAGGTTGCCTGTGTCGACAATTCCAGGCCGGGCGACCGAGAGGGGGGCTATCATGCCGGCGGCGCTGTTGGCCGGCGTAGTCTTGTTTGGCTTTGGCCTGCGCATTTTCCACCTCCAGACGCAAAGCCTCTGGTTCGACGAAGGCTGGTCATGGCATCTGGCCAACCTGTCGCTGGGTGAAATGGCCTCGGCGACTGCGGCTGATCGAAGCCCCCCGCTGTATTACGCCGCATTGCACGTCTGGTTGAAACTGGTGGGCGAGACCGAATTCGCCATGCGCTATCTATCCCTCATGGCCGATGTCACGGCTATTGCGCTGGTGGCAGCGCTGGTGCGCGCCTTGTTTCGCCTCTGGCGGGGTGTTGCGGTTGGGACATGGAGGCCGGCGCTGGCAGCCGGGTTGCTGTATGCCGCATGCCCGTTTGTGGTGTGGTATGCCCAGGAAAGCCGCATGTATGCTCTGGTGTCGGCATTCTGCGCGCTGTCGAGCTACTGGCTGTTGAGATGGCTGCGCGTTCGCGGTTGGCCGGCCCTGGCATTCTCGGCGCTTGCCTGGGTAGCGGCCGTCTATTCTCACTACTACGCCGTCTTTCTGTTGCCGGCCCAGGCCGTGGTGGTGCTGCTTGCCACTGGGCTGTTGAGAGACCCGGCCACGCAACAATGCGGACAGAGTCCGCGGGACCGACTGCGCGCCGGACGTGCTGCTGCCGGCTGGCTGTTCGCGATGGCGTTGGCGGTGTTGGCGCTAGTGCCGTGGCTGTTGGCAGCATCGCCCGGCTTTGCCTATGACGATGGTTTTGCTTTCCCGTTGAATGCAATTGATGTGCGACTGGCAGAGTGGGCGGCTGCGCTGGCCGGCGGCGGAGTGGCGCGCTCGCTGCCCGCAGGCTGGCCGTTGGTGGCCGGTGGCGCAGTGCTTACGGCGGCGCTTGGTTTTGTCGCAGCCGGCCGGTGGCGCGAGCTGCTGGCGCTGTTGGCGCTCGTTGCGTTGCCGGTGCTGTCGGCAGCGATTGCGGTGCGCCTCTTTTACCCGTACCGTTCCGTCTTCCATCCGCGCTATTTGATCTATGTCGTGCCGCCGCTCTGCGCGCTGCTCGCGGCGGTGCCCGACCATCTCCTTCCTGACGCGCGCAAAGGCAGAACTGCGCCGGTCCTGGGAATTGTGGCGGTTGCGCTGACCACCGTGTTGTGGGGGCCGGCGCTGGCCGCCAACTATTTCGATCCCGCTGTCGCCCGCGACGACGTGCGCGCGGCCACCCGGCATGTCGTGGAAGCGTTGGAGCCTGGCGATGTGGTCGTCATGTCGCGCGACAACTTCGCAGTACGATACTACTATCCGATGTTCGCCATGCAACACGCCGCCCGCGCGCCGGTCAACTCTGTCGGCGCGGAGACAAGCCGACTGATTGCCATGCCCGCCGGCCTGCACGGTGTGCTGACTGATGACGCCCAACTCATCGATGCCATCAACGCAGCGCAGCCGAATCGCGTGCGCCTGCTCCTCTGGCAGGATCATGTGGTCGATCCCCAGTCGATCGTCGAGTCAACCCTTTGGCCGCACGGCTATCAGCTTGGCGAATACAATTTTGCCTCCATTCGTCTGCCGTTGTATCAGTTGACCCATCTGCCCATCCAGACCGTGCCGTGGCAGCCTGTGCGTGCCACGTTTGGCGATCAGTTGGAATTGACCGGCTTCTGGGCGTCGTCGCAGGCTTTTGCCGGCGACTGGTTCTACGTTGTGCTGAAGTGGCGTGCCCTGCGGGCGCCGGCAACAGATTACCGCGTGTTTGTGCATGTGCTGGATGCTGACGGTCAGATGCGGTTTCAGAAAGACAAGCAGCCGCTGAACGAGCTGTTGCCGACTTCGCGTTGGCCGGCAGGGCAAACGGTGCGTGATGCGTATGCCACAGTCGTGCCCTCGGAGTTGCCGGCCGGCGATTATCGAATTGTGATGGGCGTCTACGATGCCGGCGGCGCTCGCCTGCCGGTTCGTTCGAGCCGGGTAATCGAAACCGGCGATGCCGTGTCGCTGGGCACGTTGCGGGTGGCGCAGCGATGATGGGTGCGACGACGATTCTGGCAAGGATCAATGCAACTGCGCGTTGGGCGACACACACGGTGGCGCGCTCGGTTGTCAATCGGCGCGAGCTGGCATGGATGACCGGCCTGACACTGCTGGCGCTGGTGTTGCGCGCTGCCGACATGATGGGGCGGAGCCTGTGGCTGGATGACGGTGTTACCTTGCTGCGTCTTGCCTCGTCGTGGCCGGACAACTTGCTCAATATCGTCTATCTGTACGATGTGCCGACGATCGACACGCACCCCCCGCTGTATTTCGTGATGCTTAAAGCCTGGGTGGTCTTTGCCGGCCAGAGTGAATTTGCGCTGAAATGGGTGTCGGTGCTGGCCGGCGTTGTCGTCGTGCCGCTGACCTACGCCCTGGCCCGACGCATGTTCACACCGGTGACTGGCGTCCTGGCCGGGGTGACGGCGCTCCTTTCGCCCGCCATTCAGTGGTACAGCCACGACATTCGCATGTACACCCTGGTGGTAACTCTGTCGGCGCTGACAACCTATGCGATGTGCCGACTGATCAGACCCAGGCCGACCGATCGCTGGGTGCGACGCCGGATACACGCCTGGATTGCGTGGGGCATTCTGACGTTTCTATCGATCAGCACGCATTACTCATTCATCGGCCTGGCGCTTGCTCATGTCGTGTTCGTTGCCATTATGCTGGTGCGCCGCATGGCCGTGGAAAACGAGGCGGCGCGCCGGCGCCTGATCCGGCGGATGGTGGTTGCCGGCGCGGTGATTGTGGCGATCTGCCTGGTGTTGTTGCCGTTCGTCCAGGCGACTGTAATGCGCATGATCGGGGGTCGGGAAGCCGACTACCATTTTGTGCCGCTGGACGTGATCGTTTCCAGTATCGTGGCCGGCCACACCTTCGGCATGAACGCCACGGATCCTACCGGTGGCCTGGCTACGTGGTTGTGGGTTTCTTTGTGCGTGGCAGGCGCGCTGGCGCCGTCGAACGGGGCACAGGCTGATCGTTCCCGGCTCGATCGGCTGCTGTTGGGATTGTCTGCGGTGGGGCCGGTGCTGGTGTGGTTTGGCCTATCGTTCATCAAGCCTAACTTCCAGGGGGTGCGCCATCTGATTCTGGTGTTGCCATTCGTGGCGATCTTGCTCAGCCGGGCCATGACGCTGGCGCTGGACGCGGGACGCCGCCATCTGCGGGCCGGCCGCAATGCGCGGGGATGGGCCTGGACAGCCGGCGGCATTGTGGGTGTGGCTGCCCTGTTGATGACCCAGGGCTATGGCAATCTGCGTCAGTTTGAGCGCACACCCGACTGGCACGACGATTGGCGCGGTCTGGCTCGATACGTGACAGATAACTGGCAGGAAGGCGATGTCCTTGTCTACGGCTCGCCGTTAGAGGCCGCAACCGTGTCACTGTATGCGCCCGACCTGGCAAAGGCCGTGCCGCCTACCCGTGATCTGGTTCAGCAATATCGCCGTGTCTGGCTGACTAATCCAACCATCACTCGCCTGGGCGAAGACCAAGTGTCGTACGAATGGCTGTTGCAAAACGGACTTCGTCGCAAACAGGTGTTTTTCCCGGCCCGCACCCGTTTTATCGAACTGCAGTTGTTCGAGCTTCAGTCGCCGGTGTATGACCGGCTCCCCCTTTCAGCAAAGCCTCTGTCTTCGCCAGAGCCGGCTGGTTTTCCTGCCCTGGTCGGCTACGAGATCAAACCGGGCAATCCGCGCAATCCTCAGCCTAATCTATGGCTGTCACTGTACTGGAAGAAAGGAGTCCAGCGCAACCTGCAGGATATCTTTGTGTCGCTGCGCTTCAGCGACAAGAGCGGCCAAGTCTGGTATGACTGGTTTGTGCCGGCAGAGTTGGAATCCATGCCGGACGACCTGAGCGCCGATGCCGTCTTCC
Organism: Thermoflexales bacterium; assembly: GCA_034431495.1. Lineage (GTDB taxonomy): Bacteria > Chloroflexota > Anaerolineae > J036 > Brachytrichaceae > Roseilinea. The sequence goes on along the minus strand of DAOUDB010000086.1, from coordinate 4,094 downwards.
GGATCGACTATGTGATTCCTGTGCCGGTGGGATTGCCTTTCCAGTCCTATCGCTTGCAATTCGCGACGCGTGCAGGCGCCAAGGCTGAAATCGTTCAAGTGGTTGAGTTTGATCTGACGCCAGATGAGGTGCGGTGTTGCGTGCGCGTGTTGCGCTGGCCGGCTGCTTCTGCCACCCATCCCGTATGGAACGGCGACGGCGTCACGTTGCTCAAGGTGGAACACAAGCCGGCTGTCTATGCCGGCGAGATTCTGCCCGTGGTGTTGACCTGGCGGCTCGATAAGCCCACCAATCGTCCCTGGCGCACGGTTCTCTCGTTCAGCGGATTGCTGGGTGGCAGTGTGGTGACCGCCACAGGTGTCACCGGGGACGGATTGACACCCATTGGCGGATGGCCGGCCGGCGAACCTGTGCGCGATATGCAGTCGCTGGCGCTGCCTTCTGCCGTGCGCTCTGGCTTCTACAACTTGTCCATGGAAATATCCGCCGATGATGGTCGCGTCGTCGGTCGCGCACAACTCGGCATGGTCGAGGTCAGGGACTATCCACACACGCCTGTGGCAACCGATATTCCACACCGTGTGGATGCGCGCGTCGGCGAATTGCGGCTGCTGGGCTATGGACTGAGCCAGGCAGCGACCCGATCGACGCTGCTCGATCTGTATACATACTGGCAGATCGAATCGGATGTCACTCGCGATGGCGTGCTCTTTCTGCATGTCATCGGCCCGGATGGCCGGCTGGTGGCGCAGGACGACAACCCCCCAGAATATGGCAAACGCTCCACGCTCACCTATCGGCCGGGCGATGGCATCGAGCAGCTTCACCGCTTCGTCTTGCCGTTTACCGCGCCGGGAGGCGAGTACAAGCTGTACGCCGGCATCTATAATCGCAGCGATGTCGTGCGCTGGCCGGCGTCTCAGGATGGTGCGCCGGCTCGAGACGACCTGATCTATCTGGGTAACTTCAATCTTCCGCCACTTCGTGCCCTGTACCTGCCGGCCGTCCGGTTCGAACTGGATTGAGATTTGTATGCGACGCGTGTCCCGGCGGACTCTGTCCGCGCTGTTTCGAGTTCTGATGGTGACCGCCTGCTGTAGCGGGGCATTGACGCTTGACCTGCCCGGCGCCGGCGCACAGACCATGGACAAGGCAGATGCCCTGTCGCAGATCAATCGAACCAGAATTCTCAATGGCGTGTCGCCGCTGGCGCCGAACGCGGTTCTGGAAAAAGCCGGCCAACGACACAGCCAGGATATGGCTGACAAGGGATTCCTGGACCACATCGGCTCCGATGGCTCTAAGCTCGACGACCGGGTTTTGGCGGCTGGTTACTCGTCGTGGATCGGTCAGCGCGTGTGGGCCGAGCTGGTTTACGCCGGCAACGGCAATTTTGCCGAGGCGCTGGAATTTTGGGCGTCAGATGACGCAGAGAAACGCATACTCTTCGATGCGCGCTTCCGCGAGATCGGCATTGGCGTCGCGCTAAACACCAGCCCGGCCGGCGTGACCACTGCCTACTGGACGGTGGTGCTGGGGGCGCAACCCAATGCGCTGCCCGTTTTCATCAACGATGGCGCGACCGTGACCAACATGCCCCAGGTTGCTGTGCGCCTGACGCAGGAGGATGTGGCGCCGGAAGGCGAGGGCAACGCGATTGGCAAGGCGATTGAGGTTCGTATCAGCGCGGATCCGGGATTTTCCGGCGCGGCCTGGCAACAGTGGGAGGCGCTCCTGCCGTTCACATTCGACAATACGCCCGGCTTGAAGACGATCTATGTGCAATATCGCGACACGAGCGATCGCATGACGGTATCCACCGCCAGCATCCAGTACGACCCGAACAGCACACCGATGGTAATTGCGATCGGCCCCGGCGCGCAGACGGGCGCCGAAGACGCGATGGAGAGTGCCACTGAGGCCGGCGTTGAGGCGGACAGAGTCCGCGGAGACACTGCTGCTCCGGCCGATGGCCAGACCGCGCAACCCATTGTGGCTCCTGCTCCTGAGCCGGCCGTGGATGCCGTTGCTGCTGGCCAGTCGGAGTCGGTTGTCGTAGCGGCGCCAACTGTGCCGAACGGCCCGCTTCCCATGTCGACAGCATCGATCGACGCCGGCGCGAGCGTTGAGCCGCCTCTGACCAAGCCTGCACCCGGCGCTGAATCTCGCCCGGATGCCACCCTGCCGGAATGGTTGCTGCCGGCGGTGGCTGTGGCGCAGACAATGGTCATTGTGCTGGGCCTGGTCGCGCTGCTCAGACGCAAGCAGGTATGACTTGTCGCGAGGCGATGGATATGACGAAGATCGTTGTGGCTCATGCGTTCCCCGATGAGATTGTGACCCGGTTTCATCTGGTGGCCCCCGAAGCCGAGGTGCGCGTCTATGACACCCATAGCCTGTCCGATGTCCCTCCAGAGATCCTGGCCGACGCGGAAGTGTTGTACTGCGCCGGCGATCTGCCCGCGCCCGAGGCGGCGTCGGCGCTTCGATGGGTGCAAGTGCATTCAGCCGGCGTGGACAGCCTGATCCGCCACCCTCTTTTTCTGCGCGCTCATGAGGCCGGCCGGCCTATCGCATTGACGACGGCAGCCGGCGTGCACGGACCGAATATCAGCGAATACGTGCTGATGATGATGCTTGCTTTTGCGCACCGACTGCATCGCGCTTTTGAAATGAAGCAGCGCCGGATATGGAGCAATGATCGCCTGGCGTTCCTGCCGGCCGAACTGCATGGCGCAACCGTCGGTATCATCGGCTACGGGGGGATTGGCCGAGAGGTGGCCCGCCGGTGCCAGGCTTTTGATATGCGCGTGTTGGCGATGCGGCATTCGGGGCGCTCTGCGCCAGCACAATCGGGCGTCGAGTTTGTGGCGCGCGAAAATCTACATGTATTGTTGTCTGTATCTGACTATGTGGTGCTGGCTGTGCCGCTGTCACCCCAGACTTATCACATGATCGACCGCGACGCCATTGCCTGCATGAAGCCAGATGCAGTGCTGGTGAACATTGGACGGGGCGACGTTGTGGATGAAGCGGCGCTGATCCACGCCCTGAGCGAGAAGCGCATTGGCGGCGCAGCGCTGGATGTGTTTCATCAGGAGCCGTTGCCGGCTGACAGCCCGCTCTGGCGGCTGGACAATGTGATCCTCACGCCGCACATTGCCGGCATCACGCCTAAATACGACGAGCGAGCGGGGGCGCTGTTCGCCGAGAATCTGCGCCGGTACACCGCCGGCGAACCGTTGTTGAATCGCGTTGACTTCACGCGAGGATACTGATCACCATGAAGCTATCTGTCGTCATGCCGGTGTTCAACGAGGCCGGCACCATTGCTGAAATTCTGCGCCGTGTCGATGCAGTGCCGATCGACAAAGAGATTGTTCTGGTGGATGATTGCTCACGCGACGAAACCCCCGGCATCCTGAAATCCCAGACACACATTCGCAACCTGCGTGTCATCACGCACCCGGTCAACGGCGGCAAAGGCGCAGCGATTCAGACTGCGCTGGAACACGTGACCGGCGACATTGTGGTCATCCAGGATGCCGATCTCGAGTACGACCCGAACGACTTCCACGCGCTGGTGGCGCCGATTATCAACGGTCAGTCCAAAGTGGTGTATGGCGCGCGATCGCTGCTTTCGCAGAAGTGGTACATGGCAGCCGGCAACAAGTTCCTGACACTGGTCACGAATGCGCTGTACGGCTTGCGCATCCAGGATATGGAGACCTGCTACAAGGCCATGGCCCGCGAGGTGGCGCAGGGTCTGAAGCTGGAATGTCGGCGTTTCGACGTGGAAGCTGAGATCACGGCCAAGATCGCCCGGCGCGGGTACAAGATTGTGGAAGTGCCGGTGCGCTACACGGCGCGGCACGAGCACAAGAAACTGTCGCCGCTGGACGGCTGGCCGGCTCTCCGCGCTCTCCTCAAGTATCGGTTTGCGAAGCTGTAGAAGCAGCGCGCCCGGCACGCTTGACGTGTCGGGCGCGGCTGGTGCTGCGTATTCAGTAGATCACGAAAGGCGGCTTGGGACATGGCAAACTTGTATCCATCTTCCTTCAACGAGGATAAGTAAGCCATGCCCAAGCCAACTC
>DAOUDB010000085.1:0-18320 GCA_034431495.1 Thermoflexales bacterium | reverse complement strand
GGCTCGTCCCCTGGGCAAGCCTGGCGGCTCGTCCCCTGGGCAAGCCTGGCGGCTTGCCCTACATGGTCCATCGGGCGGCTTATTGGGACGGCTTGCGCAAGACCACGATCATCTGGTCAGTTGCCTCGCCATTGTCGAGCGGAGCGGGGGGAATGCTCATATCGCCATACCACCAGGCAGCATCATACACACCCGCCAAATCGATCAGGGCACGAAACTCCTGCGCCAGATACCAGCGATGGGGATGGTGGCTCTCGACTGTGTATTCGGGCCGGCCAGGCTCACGCACGGTCAGCCGGCTGGTTACCTGCCAGACCTGGGTAAACCAGTCATACGGATCGTCGGCTGCGCCAAAGAGCACCTCGACCTCCAGATCACCATCGCGCGCCGTCCAGGTGTTGGGAAGTGTGTCGCGGCCCAGCCAGGCCGGGTGCGCCATCTCCAGCACAAAGATGCCGCCGGGCAACAGATTGCGCGCCACGGCCCGCAGATGCGCCACCACCTGTTCGTTCGTTGTCAGATGGGTGATGCTCTCCATCAGATTGGCCGCCAACGCCACCGGGGCCGGCAACTCGAAATCACACATATCGGCCGCCACCGTGCGCAAGACCAGACCCTCACGGCGGGCGGCATCGGTTGCATAGGCCAACATGTCGCTGGACAGATCAAGGCCGATAGCCAACCAGCCGCGCCGCGCGAACTCGCGGGTGTGACGGGCCGGGCCACACCCCACTTCCAGAAATGAGCGCAGATCGTGAAGTGAGGATGCGCCGTGTTGCGCCTCGGACGAAGGCGCGCAGTCAGACACCCTGCCATGTGTGCGCAGGCACCATGCCAAAAAATCACATTCAGCAGCGAAATCCCGATCGCCGAACGCCACATCGTAGGCGCTGGCGTGACGATAGAATTCGGGGGAACTCATGCAGATGCGACCGGGGGCGTTTCATGAAAACCGGCCACCTGCATATATTCGGTCAGGTTGCGCACCAGACCTTCTCGGGAAGCCGGGGTCATTCTCGACAAAATGCGCAGCAGGTCCTGGTACTGCTCTGCCTCCACCGTTCTCAGCATTTGCCTGCCACGGTCGGTAATCTGCACATACACTGCCCGGCGATCTTCCTCGCTGCGCCGGCGCGTCACCCACTGCTTATCCACCAGCCGGTCAACGATGCCGGTCATCGTCGCAGACGACTGCTGGATGTGTTCTGCCAGTTCGCTCATCGAGCACTCGCCATTGGCTTGCTCCAGTGCGCTCAACGCTGAGTACTGGGCGATTGTCATATCGTGCTTCAATAGTTGCTCACTGAATCGCTTTGAACCCTGACGCAGCAAACTCAACAATAAACTTTCGACAATACGCGCCTGATCCTCCAACAACCCAGTCCGTGTATCCATTGGCACTTATTATAGAACTGAACATTCATAGACCTCGCGGATGTGAAAAACACGCGAGGTCTATAATTCCAACCCGAAAAGAATCGTGACTCCAGGCAAACTCGTCGTCAAAGTTGGCACCAGCACACTCACCGCCGGCACCCGGCGGCTGAATCGGCGGCGCATGCTGTCCATTGCGCAGCAGATCGTCGAAGTGCGCGAAAGAGGCACAGAGGTGATTCTGGTCACATCCGGCGCTATCGCCGCCGGACGCGAGCGCATAGGCCGCGAGCAGCTCGGGCGCGTCAACGGCGCCAAATCGCTCCCCGCCAAACAGATGCTGGCAGCCGTCGGGCAGGCGCATCTGATGCTAGCCTGGGAGCAGATTATCGGCATGTTCGATGTGCAGGTGGGGCAGGTGCTGCTCACGCGGGCGGACCTGAGTGACCGCCGACGCTACCTGAACGCACGTGATGCGCTGAATGCCATTCTGGCCTATCACGTCTTGCCCATCGTCAACGAAAACGACGCCGTGGCCACCGAAGAAATCCGGGTGGGTGACAATGACACACTCTCGGCATTGGTCGCCAATGTCGTCAACGCCGACCTGTTGCTCATCCTGAGCGACATCGCCGGCCTCTACACCGCCGACCCGCGCCAGGATCCCTCCGCCACCCTGATCCGCGAAGTGTCGCAGATCGACGATGCAGTGTGGGCAATGGCCGGCGCATCTCGCAGCGGCCTCGGCGTAGGCGGCATGAGCACCAAGCTGCGGGCGGCTGAACTGGCCACGCGGTCGGGCACGACGATGGTAATTGCTGATGGCGCTCGGCCAAATGTGATCCTGGACGCCGTGGAGGGTAAATCAGTCGGCACACGCTTCGCAGCCACCAGCACCAAAATTGAGAGCCGCAAACGCTGGATTCTGTCCGAGCGCGCCACAGGCAGCGTGATCGTGGATGAGGGCGCCGCCGACGCTGTGCGCAACGGACGCAGCCTGCTGCCGGTCGGTGTGCGCGATGTGCAGGGCGAATTCGACCGTGGCGAGGCCGTGCTGGTGAAAGACCTGGGCGGGCACACCATCGCGCACGGGATTACCCGCTACAGCGCGGCCGAGGCTGCGCTTTTGATGGGCCGGCAATCTTCGGAGATCGAGACCATTCTCGGCTATGAGTCTGCGCCAATGCTGATTCATGCCGACGACATGGTCGTGGTGGCAGCCTCTGCCAGAAGCAAAGCGTGAGTGTGTCACATGGCAGTCCTGGCAGCAGACATTGGCGGGACGAAAATCGCGGTCGGCATCGTTGACCGTGACGGCACGGTGCGCTGCCGGCGCGAGATCGCCTCCCGCGCAACGCAGGGCGCGCAACACGTCGTCGGCGCGCTGCTGGCGCTGCTGCGCGAGACACACAGCGCCTATGGCCGGCCTGTCGATAGCATCGGCATCGCCACCGGCGGCGACGTGGACACAGACGCCGGTCGCATCCACTACGCCACGCAGATGATCCCCGGATACACCGGCCTGGATCTGCGTTCAATAGTCCAGCGCGAATTTGGGGGCGCCCTTCCCGTAAAGGTGGAAAACGATGGCAACTGCGCGGCCCTGGCAGAAGCCATGCTCGGCAGCGGCCGGCGATATCGCTATCCGCTCACGGTCATCGTCGGCACCGGCATCGGCGCCGGCTTTGTCATCGACGGCGCAATATTCCACGGGGCGCAGGGTCGGGCGCTAAATCCGGGCCAGATCCGCCTGGATGACCAACGCACCTGGGAGGATATCGCATCGTGTGGCGCGCTGACCCGGCATTACGGGATGCCCATCCAACAGATTGCGGCAGCGATGAAAAACGATTCATCGCTCGCGGAGCCGGTGCTTGAGGCCGGCCGGCGCGTGGGCGAGCTGCTGGCGCTCTGCGCAGCTGTGCTCGGCCCCGACGTGATCGTGGTGGCCGGCAGCGTTCTCCTTTTCGGCCCGCGCATCATGGATTGCATCGGCGCGGCCTATCAAACATATGTCCGCCCGCCTGCGCATCACACACCCGTCGTCCCGGCCAGCCTCGGCCCGGATTCGGCGCTGATCGGGGCCGGCCTGCTGTAGCGTACAATCGGCCCCATGCGCACGCCAGCCGGCAAAGAGTGCAAATACTACTTCGAAGACCATTTTCGCGGCCGTGAAAAACAGGAATGCCGATTGCTTCAACGAAACCCGCAGGGTGGCCGGTGGAAGCCGGCGCATTGCCGCGACTGCCCCGTGCCAGATATCGTCCGCCAGAACGCCTGCCCCAACATGGCCCTGGAGGGGCGTGTGCACAAATCGCTGCTAGGCTTGCGCGAGCAGATCAAGGTATACGCCATCTGCACATCCACCTTGCGCGAAGTGGCGAATCCTGCCATCGGCTGCGGCGAGTGCCACCTGCACCGCCCCGGCACGCAGATTCTGAAGTGAGCAGCGCCCGGATGCTCTGAACACCATGCGCGTGATCTACAGCGATAAGCACCGGCTGCACAGCCCAGCCCTCGAATACTGGGAAGGCGAACTGCTGCCGTTCTACGAATGCCCGCGCCGCGCCGAGATCATCCTGGCTGCGGTGCAGGCAGCCGGTCTGGGTCCTGTCACACCGCCCGACGATTTCGGCCCTGGCCCAATCCTGGCTGTGCACGATGCCGAGTACACGCGCTTTCTGCAACACGCTTACGATGCCTGGCTGGCGAGCGGACGCAATCCAAACGGCGTGCACCCGGACACATTCGCCGTGCGCGGCATGACGCACCGCCCCACGGACATCGCGTTGCAGGCCGGCTACTACAGCCATGATGTGACGACCGTGATCACACAGGGCACCTGGCAGGCAGCGTATGCCGCAGCGCAATGCGCCGTGACAGCGGCCCGCTGCGTGGCCGGCGGGGAGCGCGCCGCATTCGCAATGTGCCGGCCGCCCGGCCACCACGCGCACGCCGATCTCAGCGCCGGCTACTGCTTCCTCAACAACGCAGCGATTGCCGCTCAGTGGCTGATTGACTCTGCGCTGCCGCCCGTGTCAGGCGCGCCGAACACCGTCGCTCTGCTCGACATCGACTTTCATCATGGCAACGGCTCACAACAGATCTTCTACACGCGGCGCGACGTGCTGTATGTGTCGCTACATGCCGACCCCAACCGGCACTATCCGTACTTCGTGGGGACAGGTGACGAGTGCGGCGAAGACGACGGCCTGGGGTTCAACCTGAACTATCCGCTAGAGCGCGGCGTGACAGACGAGACCTACCTGGAAGTGCTGTATCAAGCCTGCGCGCACATCCAGGCGTATGCGCCGGCCTGGCTGGTGGTGTCGTTGGGCGTGGACACTTTCGGCGGCGACCCGATCGCCGATTTTGCGCTGACCGGCAGGGCGTACCCACGCATCGGGGCTTGCATCGCGCAACTGAATCGGCCCACGGTGTTTATCATGGAGGGCGGCTACGCCGTCGATCAACTGGGAGACAATGTCGCCGGAGTGTTAACTGGCTTCGTTGCGCAGACGGCATCGGCTGTCGTGAATTGACCGGCACACAGTGGGTGTCCTTCGGCGACGAGTCGCACAATTACACAAGACAAGAGTTTAGAGGAGTTCACAGTGTCACAGGCAGATTTGAAAGGCAAATGGGCGTTGATTCTAGGCGCGTCGAGCGGGTTCGGCGCGGCAACCGCGCTGGAACTGGCGCGCAATGGCGTGAACATCTTCGGGCTGCATCTGGATCGCGGCGCCGCGCTGGAAAATGTTAAAAAGCTGGTGGCCGAGATCGAAAGCCACGGCGTTCGCGCCATCTACCTCAACACCAACATTGCCAACGATGAAAAGCGCGCCGATGCGATCAGCAAGATCAAGTCCACCCTGGCCGAAGATGCCGCCGGCCCAAAAACCGTGCATGTTGTCATGCACTCTGTCGCGTTCGGCTCACTGCTGCCGTTCATCTCCGACGATCCCTCCAAACGGCTGTCGAAGGCGCAGATGGAGATGACGCTCGACGTGATGGCAAACAGCCTGGTGTACTGGGTGCAGGATTTGTGGAACGCCGGCCTGCTGGGACGCGGCAGCCGCGTGTTCAGCATGACCAGCGCCGGCAGTGTGCAGGTGTTCGAGACCTATGGGGCTGTGTCGGCAGCCAAGTCGGCGCTCGAATCCCATACGCGCCAGCTCGCGCTGGAACTCGGCCGGCATGGTGTGCTGGTCAACTGCATCATGGCCGGCGTCACCGACACCCCAGCCCTGCGCAAGATCCCCGGCAATGACAAACTGATCGAAGGCGCGTTGCGGCGCAATCCCAGCGGGCGGCTGACCACCACGGACGATATCGCCAAGACCATTCGCGCCTTATCCGATCCTGATGTGGCCTGGATCAACGGCGCAGTCATCGTCGTAGACGGCGGCGAACTGATCTCTGGCTGATCGACCCATCAGCGCCTATGCCAGGCGCTGATCGCACGCAGCGCGCACGCTGCAGGTTGCGCAGCGGGCCGGGGCCTCATGGTTGCGGGTCGGTCCCTGTGGCAGCGCAGCGTCGCGCCGCATGGCTTCCAGGCACTCCAGAAGCCATGCCCGAAGCCGGGGCGTGTAATGGACGGCGAATTGCCGGTCTGCGTACTGGATGATGCCGTAGGCCGGCCTCACGCCCTGCGTCTCCTCGACCAGCAGGCAATACGCCGCCAATTGCAGCACGTGCCCTTCGCGCGGCTGCGCCGGGGCCAGGCCAGACTTCACTTCAACCGGGATAATCGCGTCATCCGCGCCGGCGCGCACCAGATAATCCGGCTTGCCAACCAACCGGTAGCGCGCAGCGCACAACGCCTGTTCGTTGCGCCGCCAGGCGCCGGCGTCGGAATAGATTACACGGCCCTGAGGCAAGCCGGCGCGTTGGCGCAGCCGGGCAGACAGCCACCACAGCGCCAGCGCCGCGACTACCAGCGCCACAATCCACGCAACCAAGTCCACAATCTGCAATTCCAAATCAGAAATCGAAAATCCAAAAGTGTCAGATGCCTTTTTCCGGCCAGAACGGCGCCAACAAGCGGGTGCCATAGGACTCGCGGTCGAAGCGCATCTGGCGAGGATCAGATGGCTCGATGCGCTGGGCCACGCCGTTTTCGTCCACACGAATGCGCGCTGCGCGGTTAAGGTTGCCGTGCATGAAACACACATGCCGGCCCTTGCGCGCGCCAGACACGTGATCGACATCCCAATGCAGCAACACGCAGCCGGCCACCACGCGCACGCCGCGCGCCTCAAAAGCAGTGCGCACCATGTCGCGTTTGGCGCCGAACTGGAGCCATACCGCCGGAATGCGCGCAGCAACCACCTCGTTCACCAACGCCAGCGCCTGATCGCGCGGCAGTGAGATCACGGCGCAGTCCACTTGCTCTGGCAGCGCCGCCAGGCTGGGGTAGCACATCTGGCCCGCCACGCTCGGCGCCGGCCCGACAGGATAAACCACTGCGCCCCACGAGCGCATCACTTCTACGATCTTGTAAGCCTCGTAACGCGGCTTGCGCATGCCCCAGAACTCATAGTCATCGCCGTGTTGCGAAGCCACGTCGCCAAAGTCGCGCGCAGTCGCCACCACCGCATATTTCATTTCGGTAGTCAAACCGTCTCGAATCTCAGCCATGAGCGCTCATTGAACAATCGCGCGTCAGGTCACGGCGATGGTATAGCCACCATCGATGACAATGACCTGGCCGCGAATCATGTTTGCCTCTGGGCTGCACAGAAAAGCCACCAGGTTGGCGACATCCTGTGCTGTCACAATGCGGCCGGCCGGCGTGCGCTCGATCGCGCCCTGCACCATCACGTCGCGGCCCAGTCGGAAGTAGTCCAGGGCGTCCGTGTCGATGATGCCGGGCGAGACAGCGTTCACCACAATGTTGTGGCGGGCAAACTCGACGGCGCAGTAGCGCGTGATGGCTTCCAGCGCCGCCTTCGACGCGCCGATCACAGCATAATCGGGCAGCGTGCGCATACTGCCCATGCTGCTGATATTGACGATGACACCGCCGCCGCGCTTTTGCATCAGCGGGACGGCTTGCTGCGAGGCAAACAACGCCGCGCGCGCGTTGATGTTCATTGTCCAGTCCCAGCCTTTCACCTTCTGCTCAAGGATGGGCCGGGCATAGCCAGAAGCGGCGTTGTTCACCAGAATATCCAGGCCGCCAAAGTGCTGGTCGATCTCGGCAAAGAGACGTTCGATATTGTCCGGCTCGCCGATGTCAGCCCGCACGATCAGGACGCGCCGGCCCAGCGCCTCGATCTCGCGCGCGGTCTCTTCAGCAGCTGTGCGCTTGCGCAGGTAGTTGATGACGATATCAGCGCCCAGACGGGCCAGATGCAGGGCCGTGGCTTTGCCCACACCACGACCACTGCCGGTGATGAGCGCAATCTTGTTGGTGAAGTCGTATGACATAGGAGTAGTCAGTAGTCAAGTATCAGGAGTCAGATGTTGGTGTCAGCGTGGGGGCGCCTCAGGAGGATGGGTTTGAAGAAGGCGGGCGAAAACTCGGCGATGCGAGCAGGGCCAAGCCGCTCCAGTTCTTCCTGGGCAGCGCGCGCGTCGCGCCGCAATTGCGCCACATCCACCTCCCGGCACACATCGGGCAAAGCGGCCAGATACTGCCAGGCGCGCTGAAACATCTTGCGCGCGCCGGCATAGTTGCGACGCTGAATCTGGTAATACGCCACGCCCACCTGTAAGATGCCCTGGTAGAGCTGCCGCACCGGCCCGCTCTCCGCGCGCCAGGCTGCCTCGAGCGTCTCATGTTGTTCGTAATACGCGCCGGCGTTGAATTCCTCGATGCCGCGCGCGGCCAGTTCCGGCAGCGGAGCGTCGCACTGACTCAACAACTCTGCCGGGTCGTCGAGTCGGATATGTTTGCGCAGGTGGCCGGCCATATCGGCCTTGAACGCGCCGTTGCTGATCACTGTGTCGCAGCCCAGTTGACGCGCGCGCGCCAATTGCGCAGCGTCTTTGTGCGAGCCAAAGGCCAGAATCGGAATGCGCCGTGTGGCGGGGCTGGTCTTTGCCTCCAACACCCAGCGGCCCCAATCGAGCGCGCGAACATTGAGATCGATCAGCAACAGCTTGGGCTGGCGCATGACCAGGTATGCCACGACATCGCCGGTTGGCGCCGCAAACTCCATGTCGAAGCCGGCCATGTGTGCCGCACCCTCGATAGGCACTTGAAAGAACACATCGTCCACCAGCGCCACAATCAAAGGCGTCGGCTGCGTATCACGCACAGATTCTGCCGCCGGCTCTGCCGCCGGTTCTGCGGCCAGCCCTATGGCCCCTGGCGGATTTCCAGTTCCATCCATTGTTCCTGCTGCACATCCACGTAAGCAAATTCGTAGGCGCTTGCGCCACGCGGCGCGCCGCCCGAGGCTGTGGCGCGATAGTTGTCGATCCAGGCCACGAAACCCAATCGCACCTTCGGCGGCCCCGGCGCGCGCAGCACGATCTCGCCATCCACAGTAAACACGGCCTGGTCGGCGCGCCAGTCCAGCGCGTAGTCGTGCCAGGCCGTCATATCCACGTTCAGTAACACGTCACGCGCCCGAACGGTTGCGCGCGCCGCCGATAATACCAGCCCGGCCAACGCGCGCCGGCGCAGCATCCAGTTCAACAATGGGCTGCCCAACTTCGTCAACAGACCGAACGCGCCGGCCACAGCGCGCTGCGTGGATGGGTAGCTGTTCAGCATGGCCGCCTTGAAGCCATGACCGGGCGTGTTGCGCGTTACGCGCATATCCGATTCGGGCGAGCTGTAGAAGAACCACACGCTGCACGGCGGGTCGATCACACCGCCGGACTGGGTGAACGGATCGTTCCAGAAGCCAAAGCCGGCCGTGCCTTTCAGATCGTGCGAGGAGAAGCGCGCGCGAATATCCAGCCGGCGCGGGGGAAGATGGGCAAAGCGACGCGCGCCGGCTGCGTCCACATAGTCATCGATCTGCGCATCGGCATAGGCTGTGGCAGAGGTCGGGGGCAGAATCAAACGGACGCGCGCGCCGGCTGCCTCGCGCATGACCTGCCCACCATTGACCTGATGATGGCGTAAGTAGGTTTGATGCACATCTGGATTATCATCGCAACAAGATTAAGGTTAAAGAGTTCGAGATGGAAGCCCAACAAACAGGAAGCATGAGCGTATTCGAGACCATTCGGACAATGCTGGCGGTGCGCCACTATCAGGACAAGCCAGTAGCGAGAGAGGCCATCCGCCGCATCCTGGAAGCCGGCCGGCTGACCGGCAGCAGCATGAATCGCCAGCCGTGGCACTTCATCGTCGTGGAGCAACGCGATACGTTGAAGCAATTGAGCGCGCTGGCCGGCAGCGGCCCGTATATCGCCGAGGCCGCCTTCGCCATCGTTGTGGCGATCGATCAAACCCGCTTCGCCGTGTCTGACGCCAGTCGGGCCATTCAGTCGATGATGCTCACTGCCTGGTCAGAAGGCATCGGGTCGAACTGGGTTGGATTTGAGGGCATGAGCGAAGTCGGGTCGCTGCTCGGAATACCCGAGACGTTGGAAGTGTTGGCCATCGTGCCGTTCGGCTATCCAGCACAGGCGGCAGGGCAAGGCAAAAAGAAGCGCAAAGCGCTGGCAGAGGTGGCTCACCGCGAGCGATTCGGGCAGCGATTCGAGTAGCCGGCGCGCAGGCTGGCTTTGGCGCCCTGGAAACTGAGTACACTCCGCCGTATGAGAATAGTCATCCTGGGCGGCGCCGGCCTCATCAGCAGCCACATCACTCAGCAGTTGCTGGCACGCGGCGACGACGTGTGGCACTTCAATCGCGGGCAGCGCGCCGCCGGCTTTGGCGACATCTCATTCTGCGGCCCCATCCACACGATCGTGGGCGATCGCGCGCAGGCCGCCCGCTTCGAGGCGCAGATGCGCAACGCGCCGATGTTCGACTGCGTGATCGACATGATCGGCTATGGGCCGGCGGATGTCGAAAGTGACCTGCGGGCGTTCGCGGGCCGCTGCGGCCATCTCATCTTCTGCAGCACGGTGGACGTGTACGCCCATCCGCATCCGCAGGGTGCACTGCCCTACCGCGAAGACGCGCCACAGGCCGGCCGCAACGCCTATGCAGCCAACAAGATGGCGTGCGAAGCGATTTTGAGCGCAGCCAGCCAGCGCGGCGACTTGAACGTGACGATCATCAGGCCGGCCTACACTTACGCAGAGGGCGCGCTCATCCTCGACTCGCTGGGCTGGCGCGCCACATACCTCGACCGGCTGCGCAAGGGCAAGCCCATCATCGTCCACGGCGACGGACAGTCTTTGTGGTGCGCCTGTCATGCGCAGGATGTGGCGCGCGCATTCGTCAACGCCGCCGGCAATCCTGTCGCCTTCGGCAAGAGCTATCACACCGCCGGCGAAGAATTCCTGACGTGGAATCAGTATCACGAGATGGTCGCGCAGGCGATTGGCGCCCCGCCGCCGACGCTGGTTCACATCCCCACCGACGTGCTGGCGCGTGCGCTGCCCAGCGGCCAGATGTCCGACGCCGCGCACTGGACATTGACCAACTTTCAGTTCAACAACATTTTCGACAACGCCGCCGCGCGCCGCGACCTGGGCTTTCGCTACGCCATCCCGTGGGCCGCAGGAGCAAAACGCCTGGCTGACTGGCTCGCGGCGCATGACCAGATTGCCAATAGCGATGACGACTCAACGCCGGATGCGCTCCGCGACGATGCTCTGATTGCGATGTGGGAACAGGTTTGCACCAGGATGACGCGCGCGCATCGTGCTTGACACGCCAGGGAGACAGGCTCACGAGAATTTCAGCTCATTGAGGAGAATCATGATTACCCCAAATGGATGGAACACATGGGATGTGCGACACCTGAATGCAGTTGTCCACTTGCCCAGCCGGCTCCGCGTCCTGTTCAGCCTGGTCGATCCCGCCACCGGCGACGTGAAGGATGAGTTCGCCTGGCGCAACGAGACGCGCCGGCTCGGCCCGCACGCCACCGATGGCTCGTACTGCCAGCTCGATCTGCAGTGGAACGAGGCCATCATCTCGCTGGAGTACGCAGCCGAGGGCGACCGGCTGGTATGCCGGGTAACGCCTGAGCCAGCGGCCAGCGCCCTGCTCTTGCAGATCGGCATCGATGGCGCATGGAACAACCCGGCCTCGTGGGAGGGCTGGCAGATTGGGGTCGGCTTGCGCAGCATTGACACCCTGCCCTGCCGCGCGCGCCTGAACAACGGGCCGGTCTGGATTGAGGTTACTCCCCACGCGCCGGAGACTTCCGACACTGCGCTGTCGGCTTTCATGGCGCAACGACGCGCCGCGTATCAACAGGCCGGCCTGCGCACCGCCGGCTGGTTGAATGACGCCGCCGACGCGCTCACCCGCGTCATCGCATGGAACACCATCTGGGAACCGATCAAGGGCCGCATATGCACGCCCGTGTCGCGCGACTGGTGCAAGGGGCCATTCCTCGGCTCGTATGTGTTGTTCGACTGGGATACGTTTTTCTGCGCAGTCATGGCGCAGCTCGAAGACCCCAATCTGGCCGTCGCCAACGCGCTCGCCATCCTGCAGGAAGCCACCCCGGCCGGCTTCGTGCCCAACTTCGGCTGCGAGTTCGGACCGTCGGCCGATCGCTCACAACCGCCGGTGGGCGCGTACTGTGTGCTCAAGCTCCATCGGGCCGGCGCACTCTCCACCGCGCAGCGCAGCACCGATCTGCTGGAGCGCGCATTCCCCACACTGACCCGCTGGCACGCCTGGTGGATGCCCCACCGCGACGGCAATCGCGACGGGCTGCTCGAATGGGGATCAGACCCTGAGCCTGGCTATCACAAAGAATGGCTGTCGAACAACATGCAGGCCGCCATGTACGAATCCGGCCTGGACAACAGCCCAATGTACGATGAGGCTGTCTTCAACCCAGACACGCACACCATGGAACTGGCCGATGTGGGACTGAACGCGCTCTATGCGCTGGATGCCTGGGCGCTCAGCGAGATCGCGCGTGAACTGGGCCAGCCTACGCTCAGCCAAAACTACGCCGCCGAATACGCCGAGATGGCCGAGCGCATCAACCGCGAGCTGTGGAGTGAGGAAGCCGGCATCTACCTCAACAAGCACTGGGACGGGCGCTTGTCGCCACATCTGTCGCCAACCCTGTTCTACCCGCTGATCGCCGGCATCGCACCGGCCGAGCGCGCCGAGCGCATGATACGCGAGCATTTGCTGAATGAACGCGAGTTCTGGGGCCGCTTTGTGCTGCCCAGCATTGCCCGCAGCGACCCCGGCTATGCCGGCAACGACTACTGGCGCGGGCGCATCTGGGGACCGATGAACTTCCTCGTCAGCGAAGGCTTGCGGCGCTATCGGCTGGACGACATCGCGCATCAGTTCGCCCGCCGCAGTCTGGACCTGTTGCTTCAGGAATGGCACGCCGAAGGGCATGTGCACGAGAACTACAACACCGACACCGGCGATGGCGACGACATGCCCAACTCTGACCCGATGTATACATGGGGCGCGTTGCTGGGGTATGTGGCGGTGCAAGAGCTGATCGATTGCGAGCCGGGGGCCGGCTGGCGCTTCGGCAACCTGAACAACGAGCCTGCCGCAGTGCACGGCGTGCGCGTCGGCGAAGGGGTGATGGACGTAGAGAGCGGGCCGGACGGATTGCGCGTCGCGCTGAACGGCACACAGATCATCTCGACCAATCAGCCGGCGATCATCACCGGCTATCAGCGCGGGCGCGCGAGGCTGACCTGTCATGTGCGGATGGCAGGCCCACAGGCCGTGACGCTGCGGCTTGGCAACTTGCCGGTTGGTCAGGCCGTGGAGGTGCGGCTGGGAGATGAGCCGGCGCAGACATGCCACACCGATCAGGCCGGCGCGCTTACCCTGAGCGTGCCGCAGCCTGCGCAGGTCGAGGTGAAGTTTTAGGCCGGGGCCGATGCCGCCGGCCGGCCATTCAGATGGTATAGTCACTTCAGCCGTGATGGATAAGGAGAGCCTGAACCCAGCATGATTGCCCCCGCCCAGCGCATGTCCGCCATCAAACCGTATGTGTTCGCCGGCCTGATCCGCCGCAAGGAGGAAGTTCGCGCCGCCGGGGTCGATGTCATCGCGCTCGATATCGGCTCGCCCGATTTGCCTCCCGGCGCAGAGATCGTCGAGGCGCTGACCGCTGCCGCGCGTGATCCGAACAAGCATGGCTATGGCGGCTTCACCGGCACGCCGGCCTTCCGCAAAGCCTTTGCCGACTACTACGCGCGCCGCTTCGACATCGAACTGCACCCGGATAAAGAGGTGTTGCCCCTGCTCGGCTCGAAAGAAGGCATCTACCACATGGCGTTTGCCTATCTGAATCCGGGCGATGTGGCGCTGGCGCCCGACCCTGGCTACCCGGCCTACACCGGCGGCGCGCTGCTGGCCGGCGCAACCCCCTACCCCATGCCACTCACCCGCGAGCGCGGCTGGCTGCCCGACTTCAACGCCATCCCCGCCGATGTGCTGGCCAGAACGCGCCTGATGTGGCTGAACTATCCCAACAATCCCACCACCGCCGTTGCGCCGCTTGCGTTCTTTGAAGAGGCAGTGGCCTTTTGCCGGCGTCACAACATCCTGCTATGCCACGACAACCCCTACTGCGACAACGGGTATGACGGATATCTGGCGCCCAGCGTGCTGCAAGTGCCGGGCGCAAAAGACGTGGCCGTGGAATTCGCCTCGCTGTCCAAAAGCCACAACATGGCCGGCATGCGCGTGGGTGTCTTGATGGGCAATGCCGAAGTGATCAAAACCGTCGGCACGCTCAAAACCAACGCCGACTCCGGCCCCTATCTCGGCATTCAAGAGGCTGCCATTGCCGCGCTGACCGGCGACCAGGCATGGCGACACGAGGTGCAGGAAGCCTATCGCGAACGACGCGATCTGGTGGCGCAAGGGCTGCGCGCGATGGGCTGCCAGGTCGATATTCCACAGGCGACGATCTACGTGTGGGCCGGCATTCCCGCCGGCTTCGACACCAGCGCCGCATGGGCCGAGCACCTGCTGGTCAACAAAGGCATTGTCGTCACGCCGGGCACTGCCTTTGGTGAACATGGCGAAGGCTATGTGCGCATCTCCCTCGGCGCGCCTACCGAACGCATCAAGCAGGCGCTGGACAGAATGACTGGATTTTAGATTTTGGATTGACGACCGACGATTGCCCACTGCGCAACACGCAATACGCACCACGCAACACGAGATACGCACCACGAATCACGCCCATGACGACCACCGGCAATTCGCCCGCACCAGAGCCGGCGCAACTTCGACAGTTGATCGTCGCGCACTTTGACCTCGACGAGATCGAGTCAATCTGCTTCGATCTGGGGATCGACTACGACAGCTTGCCGGGACAGGGCAAGCTGAAGAAAGTGGTTGAGCTGATCGAGCATTGCGCGCGCAGCGGACAGATTGTGCGGCTGATCGATGTGTGCGCGCAACTGCGCCCGGCT
Source organism: Thermoflexales bacterium (assembly GCA_034431495.1). Classification (GTDB taxonomy): domain Bacteria; phylum Chloroflexota; class Anaerolineae; order J036; family Brachytrichaceae; genus Roseilinea. The sequence goes on along the minus strand of DAOUDB010000085.1, from coordinate 3,434 downwards.
GTCGAGCCGGCCTGGCAAACCCTGCGCGCAACCGCAATCAGCACCCCCACAGCATTCCTGCCACAACAACCGCTGGTCGAACGCGCCGATAGCACAGGCGGCCCGGTGCTGAATCTCCCCGCCGACCGGGCATTGAAGCTGGGCATTGTGCTGGGCGCGTTGATGACGCTGCTGGTCGCGTGCGGATTCAGCGGAGGACTGGTGGCCGGCCGGTTTATCCAGTTCACCAACGAGCCAATCCCGAATCGGCCCACTGCTGGCGCGCAGTTAGCCAACGACCTGGCAGAGATCGAGTCATTGCCGGCCGGCACGCAACGCCAAATGCAAGTGGACAACATCCAGGCCACTTCCTACGCCAACCTTTATCTCACCGGCCCCGACAGCCCCATCGAGCGCATCCATATTCGCTTCCTCGACACATCCCAGACCTCGCTAAACATGATCGTCACCCTGCCCGTGCTGGGACAAAAACAGGTGGTTGCGGCCTACACCATCGGCCTGGAGCAGGGCCGAGTGGTGATCAGACCAGATGCGGCCAGCGTGCGCCTGCTCGACACCGGTGGACTGTTCGGATGGATCGCCATTCCGAACATAGCACTGGAGCCGGTGACGCGCTTCATCCAAAGCCGGCTTGATGCGGTGACGAAAACGGTGTCTATTGACCGGCTGGTCTTCAGCGAGGGGCGTATCAGGCTCTGGCTGACCAAGAAATAGGAGACATGCCCAAAAACAGAATTCACGTAGAGACGAAGTCCGCTGCCCAACGCGCCTTTCTCGTCGGAGTCGAATTGACCGGCGAAGCATTTAGAGCCAGGCACAGCCGGCTCACCCTGGATTCATCGATGGCCGAGCTGGCCCTGTTGTGCGAGACTGCCGGCCTCGAAGTGGTCGGCGAAACGACACAAACCCTCGATGCCCCCAACCCCAACACCTTCATCGGCCCGGGCAAGGTCGAAGAACTGATCGCCTGGCGCAACGCCACCGAGTACGATGTTGTGGTATTCGACGAGGAGTTGTCGCCGCGTCACCAGCGCGAGCTGGAAGAGGCACTGGGCGAACAAGTCATGGTGCTCGACCGCACCGGCCTGATTCTCGACATCTTTGCCCAACATGCCCGCACGCGCGAAGGCGCGCTGCAAGTCGAGCTGGCACAGTACCAGTACCGGCTGCCCCGCCTGACCCGCCAGTGGACGCACCTGGCGCGTCAGGCCGGCGGCGGGGCCGGGCGCAGCGGCACCGGCGGCGTGGGTCTGCGCGGCCCCGGCGAGACTCAGTTGGAGATCGACCGCCGGCGCATCCGCGAGCATATCGCCCGGCTGAAACGACAACTTGAGGATGTGCGTGCCCAGCGCGCGCAACATCGCGCGCATCGCAAGCGCAACGCCGTGCCGGTGGTGGCCGTGGTCGGCTACACCAACGCCGGCAAGTCCACACTGCTGAACGCTGTCGCCCGCGCCGACGTGCTGGCCGAAAACAAGTTGTTCGCCACACTCGACCCCACCACGCGGCGCGTGCGGCTGCCGGGCGGCCACACCGTGCTGTTCACCGACACGGTCGGCTTCATTCAGAAACTGCCCACCGATCTGGTCGCCGCGTTTCGCGCCACGCTCGAAGAGATCATCGAGGCCGACGCGCTGCTACATGTGGTGGACATTACCCACCCCAATGCCGTCGAGCAGGCGCAGACAGTGATGGACACGCTGGAGGAACTCGGCGCCAGCAACAAGCCGATGGTGATTGCGCTGAACAAAGCCGACCGCCTTTCAGCCGAGGCGCTGGCGGCAGTTACCGGTCAGGGCGAGACTCAATCACCGTTCGTCATTCGCCCATCCTCGATCCTCGACGACGGCATCCCTGTCTCGGCGCTCAAGCACGCCGGGCTGGATGCGCTGCTGGCCGAGGTGGAGGAAGTTCTGTACGAGCGCATGGCACCGCTGAAAGTGCGATTGCCATACAAGGCCGGCGACCTGATGGCCTTGTTCCGGCGGGAAGGCGTGGTGGACATCGAGGTGGCTGACGAACACGCCATGCTGATCTCCGGCCGCGTGCCAGGCCGGCTGCTGTATGTGTTCGAGCCGTACATGGTCGCGCCTCAGACGAAACTCATGCCTGTCTCAAATCCTGCTCTTATGGTTGACGGTGAAAAAGAGCGTCAGAGTCGCACGGCAAGCGACTCCGCGTAGCGATATTGCGTTTCATTCACTCAAAGGAGCAGAACCATGGGCTGGTCATTCAAAATCGCGGAAATCAGCGGGATTCCAATCCGCGTGCATGTCACATTCTTTCTCATCCTGGTGCTGGGCGCGATACAGTGGGGCGGCATCACCGGCACGGCCGAGGGCGCGTTGTTCGGCATCGTGCTAATGCTCCTGCTGTTCACCTGCGTCACCTTGCACGAGCTTGGGCACAGCATTGCCGCGCGCGCATTCGGCATACCGGTGCGTGACATCACCCTGTTGCCGCTGGGTGGCGTGGCGCAAATCACGAAGAACCCGGAAAAGCCGCTGCATGAGCTGATCATTGCCGCCGCCGGCCCGCTGGTGAACGTAGTCATCGCCGGAATCCTGTTCGCCGTGGTGGGCGCATCATTGGCAGCCGCCATGCTGGACGGCCAGGGCCTGTTGCCGGGCGGCCTGAATCAACCCTCGCTGGAGACATTGCTGTTCTGGCTGCTGGCGGCCAACATCAGCCTGGTGCTGTTCAACCTGATCCCTGCCTTTCCGCTGGACGGCGGACGCATGTTGCGCGCGCTGCTAGCGATGGGGCTGGGGTATCCGCGCGCCACGCGCATTGCCAGCGCCATCGGCCAGGTGATCGCCATCGGTCTGGGCCTGTGGGGGTTCCTGAGCGGCAACTTCATTCTGGTGCTGATTGCGGTGTTCGTCTTCTTTGGCGCCGGCCAGGAAACGGCCATGGCCGAGTCCAAGACGGTGCTGCGCACGCGGCGCGTGGGCGACACCTACAACCGGCACGCCATCACCCTCAACATCGGCGATCGCGTGTCGCGCGTGGTGGACTATCTGCTCACCAGCTATCAACCCGATTTTGCAGTGATGCAGGGCAGCCAGCCTATTGGCATCATCACCCGCGCCGATGTGTTGCGCAGCCTGAGTGAGGCTGTGAATGACGCCTACGTCACCGAGATCATGCGGCGCGACTTTCTGAAAGTGGACTGCGCAAAACCGCTGGACGAAGTGCAGCAGACCATGGCCGAGCAGGGCCAGCGCGTCGTGGCGGTGTACGACGGCGATCATTTCCTCGGCCTGGTCAGCATCGAGGACATTAGCGAAGCGTTCACCATTCTGTCGTTCATGCAACGGCAGCAGGAAGCACGGCTGGCGCAGGCGGCCGGTCGCTAAGACGCGCGCCACACCTCTTGCAGCGTTACAGGCCCGGACGGTTGACCGTCCGGGCCTGTTCATTTGTGTCACCCT
>DAOUDB010000084.1:0-11281 GCA_034431495.1 Thermoflexales bacterium | reverse complement strand
ACAACGTGAACATGAGGGTGAAGTTGATCACGCCGGTGGCGCTGGAGCAGGGGTCGCGGTTTGCGATCCGGGAAGGCGGCCTGACGGTGGGAGCCGGCACCATCACCAAGGTGCAGGAATAGTTCGCCTGTGAGTTCAAAGTTCTGAGTGCCGAGCGTGGAAGGCGCAACACTCCAACGCCTCGACGTTCAGAGTCAACCACCCGGCACTCAGCACTTGTGACTCAGCACTGAAAGAATATGGCTAAGCAACGACTTCGCATTCGCCTCAAGGCATACGATCATCGCGCGCTCGACCAGTCTGCGCAGCGCATCGTCGAGACTGCCGAGCGCACCGGCGCGACGGTTGTCGGCCCGGTGCCTTTGCCGACGCATATCGAGCGCTACACCGTGCGCCGCTCCCCGTATATTGACAAGGACTCGCACGAGCATTTCGAGATTCGCACCCACAAGCGCCTGATCGATGTCATGGACCCGGATTCCAAGACCATCGACACGCTCATGCGCTTGAATCTGCCGGCAGGCGTCGACATCGAGATCAAGCTGTGATTTTGGATTTTGGATTGCGGATTTGCGATTGTTCCGCGAGTCTGGAATCCGAAGTCCAAGATCCCGAATCGGGAATCGCAAGATGAAGAAGTTAATCGGACGCAAAGTTGGCATGACGCAGTTCTTCGATGAGAAGGGCAACGTCACCGGGGTGACCGTTCTGGAAGCGGGTCCCAACTACGTCACGCAAGTGAAGACGGTGGAGAAGGATGGCTACAACGCCGTTCAGCTCGGCTTTGGGCCAACTCAGCCGCGCAAACTGACCCGCGGCCAACTGGGGCACCTGGGCCAGTTGAAAGCCAGCGAGAAACATCCCAAGCGCCGCGCGCTGGGCGATGGCAACGTTCCGCCGCTGAAAGTGCTCATGGAGAACCGGCTGAAGGAAGTCGATGTTGCCGAGGGTCAGACCATCAACGCCGGTATTTTTGCGGTGGGCGAGATGGTGGATATCACGGGCGTGACGAAAGGGCGCGGATTCTCCGGCGGCATCAAGCGGCATGGCTTTCATCGTCAGAAGAAGACGCATGGCGCGTCGGATCGCGAGCGCGCGCCGGGCACGATCGGCGCCGGCACGACGCCGGGTCGCGTGGAGAAAGGAACCCGTATGGCCGGCCACCACGGCGCGACACAGGCCACCTCGATGCGGGTGAAGATCATGATGGTTGACCCCGAACGCAATCTCATCGCGGTGCGCGGCTCTGTGCCTGGCCCGAATGGCGCCATCGTGGTGATCAAAGAGGCGCGCAAGGCGTAATGGACATGAAACTCCCAGTAAAGAATCTCAAAGGTGAACAGGTCGGCGAGGCCGACCTGCCGATGAGCGTATTTGGCGCGCCGGTCAGCAAGGCGCTGATGCACCAGGCGCTGGTGCGGCAGAACGCCAACGCCCGCCTCGGCACGCACAAGGTCAAGACCCGCGCAGAGGTTAGCCGCACCACGAAGAAGCTCTTTCGCCAGAAAGGCACCGGCCGCGCGCGTCAGGGCAGCATGAAAGCCCCGCACTGGAAAGGCGGCGGCGTGGCTTTCGGCCCAATGCCGCGCAGCTACGACCAGGCGATGCCCCGCAAAATGCGCCGGGCCGCGGTGCGCAGCGCCCTGTCTCAGAAGTTGCTCGACGAGGGCATCGTGCTGGTGGACAAGCTCGAAATGGAAGCGCCCAGAACCCGTGACCTGGCGGCAGCCATGTCGTCTCTTGGCGTGACCCGTGGATTGTTGGTGCTGCCGGGACGCGACGAGACGGTGGAGAAGTCGGCGCGCAATTTAGCCAACGTCAAGGCGCTGCTGGCGGGCTATCTGAATGTGCGCGACATCTTCAAGTACGACCAACTCGTCATCCCGCTCGATGCGCTGAAGAGCATCGAGCAGTGGTTGGGGCAGGCGGGTGGAGAGATCGCTGGCGGAGACGCCGCGGAAGACGCAGCCGGGCAGGAGAATGAGTGAGCAGGCGGGCAGGCAAGCGCGCCGGCCCAACCTTGCAGGCTCAGGAGTGAACGATGCATCCATACGAAGTGTTGAAACGCCCGCTGATTACAGAGAAGACGCAGTGGCAGGTCGGCTACGAGTCGCCGCAATATGCGTTTGAGGTGGACAGACGGGCGAACAAAGCTCAGGTCAAAGAGGCCGTAGAGGTGGCTTTTGACGTGACGGTGACGCGCGTCAACATCATCAATGTGCCGGCCAAGCGCCGGCGAAACCCGCGCAGCCGCATTCTGGGCGCCAAGGCCAGCCAGGTTGTGCGCGCCAAGCCGCGGAAGAAGGCGATCGTGCAGGTCAAGGCCGGCGATCGCATTCCGTTGTTCGAAGGAGTGGCCTAACCCATGGCTGTCAAGACGTACAAACCGACGACGCCGAGCCTGCGCGGCACCGTGGCGAGCGACTTTAGTGATGTGACCCGCGACACGCCGGAAAAGTCTCTGGTGACCGATCTGCGCAAACGAGGCGGCCGGAACGCGCGAGGCAAGGTAACCGTGCGCCATCGTGGCGGCGGCGCCAAAAGGGCTTATCGCCTGATCGATTTCAAGCGCGACAAATTCGGCGTTCCCGCCCGCGTGGCTACTATTGAATACGACCCGAACCGCTCTGCGCGCATCGCGCTGCTGCACTACGCCGACGGCGAGAAGCGATATATCCTTGCGCCGGTCGGCGTGCAAGTGGGCGATGAGGTGATGAGCGGGCCGGAAGCCGAGGCTCGCGTCGGCAACGCGATGCCACTGGCAAATATCCCGGTCGGCAGCCAGATTCACAACATCGAGTTGCGCCCTGGCCGGGGCGGGCAAATCGTCCGGTCGGCCGGAGGTTCAGCGCAGTTGCTGGCGAAGGAAGGCGACTATGCCACCATCCGCCTGCCAAGCGGCGAGATGCGCATGGTGTTGCAGGTCTGCATGGCAACGATGGGCCAGGTCGGCAATCTCGACCATGGCAACATCAAGCTGGGCAAGGCGGGGCGCAAGCGCCATCTGGGCATTCGCCCGACGGTGCGCGGCTCGGCCATGAGTCCGCGTGACCATCCGCACGGCGGCGGCGAAGGCCGGTCGTCGATCGGTATGCCCGGGCCGCGCACGCCGTGGGGCAAAGTGGCCCTGGGCCGCAAGACCCGGCGCAACAAGCGCACCGACAAGCTGATTGTGCGCCGGCGAGAGAAGAAGAAGAGGTAACACGTAGAGCGCAAAACGTAAAATGTGGCGCAGCGGCGCGCATTGTGTTTTGCGTTTCACGAGGTAGAGCATGTCGAGATCTCTAAAGAAAGGGCCATTTGTCGAGCCAAAGCTGCTCAAGCGGATTGAGGCGATGAACACGCGCGGCGAGAAGAAAGTCGTGCGCACCTGGTCGCGCGCTTCGACCATCTTCCCCCAGATGGTGGGCCACACGATTGCCGTCCACGACGGCCGGCGGCACATTCCGATCTACATCACCGAGAACATGGTGGGTCACAAGCTGGGCGAGTTTGCGCCTACGCGCACGTTCCGCGGCCACGTGGGCAAAGACAAGGAAGAGGGAGGCTAGTCGATCATGGCCCTGAAACTGGCAAGCAAACTGGATAGCAACGAAGCGTTCGCCTCCATGCGATACGTCGGCATGTCGGCGCAGAAAGTCCGGCTGGTGGTTGACCTGGTGCGCGGCAAGAAGGCGGTCGAGGCGCTGACGTTGCTGCGCTTCACCCCGAAGGCGGCGGCCGAGCCGGTGAGCAAGGTGATTGCGTCGGCGGTTGCGAATGCGACCGAGAACAAGCAATTGAACCCGAACGATCTCGTGGTGAGCCGCATTTGGGTCGACGGCGGCCCAACCCGGCAGTGGCGCCGGTTCGCGGCGCGCGGTCGTTTCCGCCCGCTACAGCGGAAGAGCTGCCACATCAATGTGGTTGTGAGCGAAACGGCAGAGGAGACGAGCGAGGAATAGGCACATGGGACGCAAAGTTCATCCGTATGGCTTTCGACTGGGCATCATCCGCGACTGGAAGAGCCGCTGGTATGCGCCGAAGCGCGAGTACACGAAGTTGGTCAAAGAAGACTATTCTCTGCGCAGCTACCTGCAGCACGAGATGGAAAAGGCCGGCGTGGGCGACATCGTCATCGAGCGATTCCCGCCCAACCAGTTGCACGTGACTGTGCACACAGCGCGCCCGGGAGTGGTAATTGGCCGCAAGGGCGCGGCCGTCAAGGGCATTCGTGAAGGCATGGAGAAGCTGACCGGCAAGAAAGTCAAGCTTGATATTGAGGAAATCAGCAAGCCGGAGATGGTGGCCCAGCTCGTGGCCGAGAACATCGCCCAGCAGATCGAGCGGCGCATTCCCTATAACCGGGCAATCAAGAAAGCGGCCCAGGCAACCATGCAGAAGGGCGCGCTTGGCGTGCGCATCGAGTGCGCGGGGCGTCTGAATGGCTCGGAAATGAAGCGCACCGACAAGGTCATGGAAGGGCGGATTCCGCGCAGCACGCTCCGGGCTGATATTGACTTCGCCAAGGCTGAGGCGTCAACGACGTACGGCCAGATTGGAGTGAAGGTGTGGATCTACAAGGGCGACATTCTGCGCGCATTGACGCCGGAGGAGCAGCCTGCGCCGCGACGTGGTCGGGATCGGGACCGGGATCGGGATCGCGGAGACCGGGGTGACCGTATGGATCGCGGGGATCGCGGGAATGGACGCGCCTGATTGAGCAGCCGGCTGGGCGGCTGATGTTGCCCGGCGAGGATGGAAGCTATGTTGATGCCGAAAAGAGTGAAATACCGCAAACAACAACGCGGTCGCATGAGCGGCATGGCGAACCGCGGGGTTGACGTCGAAGCGGGCGAGTTTGGCTTGCAGGCGCTGGAGCCGGCATGGATCACGGCGCGCCAGATCGAGGCTGCGCGCCGCGTGATCGTGCGCGAAATGAAGCGGCGCGGCAAGGTGTGGTGCCGCATATTCCCGGACAAGCCGGTCACGGCCAAGCCGGCTGAGACGCGCATGGGCAAGGGCAAAGGCTCGGTGGATCACTGGGTTGCCGTGGTCAAGCCGGGGCGGATCATGTTCGAGGTGGCCGGCGTACCCGAGGACATCGCCAAGGTCGCGCTGAGCCAGGCCGCCTACAAGCTGCCGATCCCCACGCAGGTCGTCGTGCGCAGCGAGATCTAGTCGAGGTGAGGCAAGATGACTTTTAGTGAACTGACGGGTCTGGCGACCCCGGAGCTTGAGAAGAAGCTCGACGACACGTATCGCGAGCTGTTCAATTTGCGCTTTCAGCGCGCGCAGAATCAGTTGAAGGACACCAACAGCATCAAGCGGGTCCGGCATGATATCGCGCGCATCAAGACAGTGCTGCGCCAGCGCGAGCTGGCCCAGATGATGAACGCAGCCCAGGCGCAGCGGCGAGGTGAGGCATGAGCAGGGAAAATCGACGCCGGATGGTCGGCGTTGTCGTCAGCGACAAAACGGCCAAGACCATCGTGGTCGAAATCGATCGCACCGTGCGGCATCCTGTCTACCGCAAGGTGCTGCGCCGGAGCCAACGCTACATGGCGCACGACGAGCAGGACGAGGCCAGGGAAGGCGACCTGGTGCAGATTGTTGAATCCCGCCCGCTCAGCGCGCGCAAGCGCTGGCGGCTGGAGCAGATCGTCCGCAAGGCAAACGCGTAGGACGCTGGGCAGGCGCAAGCCTGACGTACAGGAGCTTAGTCATGATTCAGCAGGAAACGCGTCTGCAAGTGGCAGACAACACAGGCGCCAAGGAGCTTCTCTGCATCCAGGTGCGGGGCGGCAGCAAGCGGCGCTATGGGGCCGTGGGCGACGTGATCGTGGCGGCGGTGAAGTCCGCCAGCCCGACCGCGGATGTGAAGAAGAGCAGCATCGTCAAGGCGGTCATCGTGCGCGTGGCGAAGGAATATCGCCGGCCGGACGGGTCGTACATCAAGTTCGACGACAACGCGGCGGTCATTCTGGCCGATGACGGCGTCAATCCGCGCGGCTCACGTATCTTTGGGCCGGTGGCGCGCGAGTTGCGCGACAAGGGATTCATGAAGATCGTGTCTCTGGCGCCCGAGGTGCTGTGACCGGCTGCGACTGGAGGTCGTGGAATGAAGATCAAGAAAGGGGACACCGTTGAAGTGCTCGTTGGCAATGACCGCGGCAAGCGCGCCGAGGTTGTTCGCGCGCTGCCGAAGGAAGGCAAGGTCGTCGTGCGAGGCGTCAACATCGTCAAGAAGCACGCCAAGCAGCGCCGGCAGAATCTGCGCGCCACTCAGACCGGCCTGGTCGAACTCGAGATGCCCATCGACGTGTCGAACGTCAAGCTGGTGACGCCCTCTGGAAAGGCGACTCGCGTGAACTACCGCGATGAGAATGGCGTCCTCAAGCGCTACTCTAACAAATACGACGAAGTGATTGACTAGCAGGTACGGGAGTAGTCAGTCGTCAGTGATCAGATCACTGTCTGACTGCTGACTACTGGCTACTGACTTACTGAGACAAAATGGCTGACTACAAGAAGAAATACCTGGACGAGGTGAGGCCGGCGCTGGCGCGGCAGTTCGGGTACAAGAATGTCATGCAGGTGCCGAAGATCGAGAAGATCATCGTTAATGTGGGCGTGGGGCGCGAGTCGGCCGATAATCCGAAGGTGCTCGATTTCGCGGCCAACGACGTGACGGCCATCACAGGCCAGAAGCCGGTGATCACCAAGGCCAGGAAGTCGATCGCCAACTTCAAGTTGCGCGAAGGCCGGCCAATCGGCGTGAAGGTGACGCTGCGCGGCCCGCGTATGTGGGATTTCCTGGACCGCCTGATCAATCTGGCGTTGCCGCGTGTGCGCGACTTTCGAGGTGTGCCCGCCGACGCTTTTGATGGGCGCGGAAACTACACGCTGGGTTTACGCGAGCAGTTGATCTTCCCGGAAATCGAGTACGACAAGGTCGACAAAGTCCGAGGATTGGAGGTCACGATCGTGACGTCGGCCCGTAGTGATGATGAAGGTCGCGCGCTGCTGGCGCTGTTCGGCATGCCGTTCGCCAAGGCTGGCAGCGAGGCGTAGAGATTGACAAGTGGACAGACTGTGCGGTGTCGTGCCGGGCCAGTCTGGTGACACGAGTGGAGAAAGAGCAAGCATGGCAAAAAAGTGCATGGCTTACCGAGAGATGAGGCGCAAGTATCAGACTCGCGTGCGCAATCGATGCTCGATTACGGGCCGCCCGCGCGGCTATATGCGCAAGTTCGGCCTGTCGCGCATTGCGTTTCGCGAACTGGCGTTGCGTGGCGAGATTCCCGGCGTGCGCAAATCGTCCTGGTGAGCCCGGCCAGCCCGACTCAGGCAAGGGTCAGGGTTAGGGTTAGGGTTAGGGCGAGAGTGTGAGTGTGAGTGTGAGTGTGAGGAAGAAGGACAACTCATGGTTACAGATTCTCTGAGTGACATGCTGGCTCGTATCCGCAACGCGGCCTCTGTTGGTCACGTCTCGGTGGCGGCGCCGGCATCCAATTTGAATATCCGGGTGGCCGATATCCTGAAAGAGGAGGGCTATCTGGAGGGCTACTCGGTGGTCGAGGCAGGCGCGAAAAGGACCCTCAACCTGACGCTGCGATACAGCGGCCAGCGCCGAGCTCGTCGGCCGGTGGTTACCGATCTGCGCCGGATCAGTTCGCCGGGGCGCCGGGTGTATTGCGGCAAGACCGAGATCCCGCGCGTGCTGAGCGGGCTGGGTGTGGCGATTCTGTCCACGCCCAAGGGTGTTATTACCGGCAATCAGGCGCGCCGCTTGGGCGTGGGCGGCGAAGTGCTGTGCTACGTGTGGTAGCCGGCGGTCGCGCGGTATGCCGGCCCTGTTGCGGCGGGCTGCCCGCGAGGAGTTGAGCGATGTCACGAATAGGCAAGAAACCGATTGAATTGCCCAAGGGCGTCGAGGTTAAGATCGATGGCGCCACGGTCCGTGTGAAGGGGCCGAAGGGCGAACTGAAACGAACATTCGACCCGCGGCTGGAGATTGCGCGCGAAGACGGGCATCTGGTGGTCAAACGCGCCAGCGACGAGCGCGAGATTCGCGCGTTGCACGGCTTGACCCGGGCGCTGATTGCGAACATGGTCACCGGGGTGTCGACTGGCTTCACGCGCCAGCTTGAGATCGGCGCCGAAAGCGTCGGGTACCGCGCCGAGATGTCAGGCCAGAAACTGGTGCTCTATCTGGGCTATTCGCACCCGATCGAGATGACGCCGCCGGATGGCATCGCCTTTGCCGCGGACTCGAAGACGCGCACGATCACAGTGAGCGGCGTGGACAAGGAGCTGGTCGGCGAGATGGCAGCGCGCGTTCGCAAGCAGCGACCGCCCGAGCCGTACAAGGGCAAGGGCATCCGCTATGTGGGCGAATCGATCAAGCTGAAGCCGGGCAAAGCAGGCAAGACCGGCAAGGGCGGCAAGTAGCCTGATCCAATACGGCGCAAGCCGGAGCTGGCTGGCAGCCACCAGAGGCCGACGAGCCAGTCTTGAGACAAACTCTGGAATCGGAGTAACACGATGGCAATCACGAAAGCAGATCGGCGCGAACGCCGGCGACGGCGGGTGCGCGCAACCGTTCACGGGGTGGCAGAGCGACCCCGCTTGAACGTTTTCCGCAGCCTCAAGCACATTCATGTGCAGTTGATTGATGACGATGCGGGCCACACCCTGGCGGCCGCATCGAGCCTCGACGCGGCAATCAAGTCGCAGGGCTTGAAGAAGACCGAGGAGGCTACGATGGTTGGGAAGCTGCTGGCGCAGCGGGCGCTCGACAAGCAAATCAAGCAGGTGGTGTTTGATCGCGCCGGCTATCGGTATCACGGCCGCGTCAAGGCTGTGGCTGATGGCGCGCGCGAAGGCGGATTGGAGTTCTAACGCATGGAAAAGAGACAACGGCGTGAGCCTCGGCAGAGCAATCGGCCTCAGGAAAAGCCGCAGGACGAATTCGATCAGCGCATCGTCGATGTCGCGCGGGTGGCGAAAGTCATCAAGGGCGGCCGGCGATTTGCCTTCCGCGCGTTGATCGTGGTGGGCAACAACAGCGGCAAGGTTGGCATCGGCACCGGCAAAGCGCGCGGCGTTCAGGACGCCATTCGCAAAGCCACCGAGCGCGCGCGCGGCAACATGAAAGACATCACGTTAAGCGGCGGCACGATCCCCCACGAAGTGATGTTCAAATACGGCGGAGCGAAAGTGCTGTTGAAGCCCGCATCGCCCGGCACCGGCATCATCGCTGGCGGCGGGGTGCGCGCTGTGCTCGAGGCAGCCGGGGTGAAGGATATCCTGACCAAATCGCTTGGCTCGTCCAGCAAACTCAACGCGACGTTGGCCACGTTCAACGGGCTGTTGAGCTTGAAGAAAGTTGACGAAGAGGCTCAGCGCCGCGGCAAGCCTGCTGCGCATCTGAAGCCGTTCTGGGAGCGCGGTGAACGCCATGAGTCTGAGCAATAACACAACAGGACAGCCCAGGCGGCTCGTTGTCCGCTGGGTGAAGAGCGCCGCGGGGTACAACGTTCGCCAGAAGCGAACCATCAGGGCGCTTGGACTCAGCCGGCTTGGGCAAGTTGTCGAGCATGACGATACGCCCCAGGTGCGCGGGATGATCAATGCAGTCTCGCACCTGGTGGATGTGCAAGTGCAGGAGCAAGTGCAGGAGCAGGCAAAATGAAATTGCATGATTTGCAGCCGGCGAGCGGCTCGCGCAAGCCGAAGCGGCGCAAAGGCATTGGCATCGCTGCCGGCCAGGGCAAGACTGCCGGTCGCGGCCAAAAGGGCCAGAAGTCGCGTTCCGGCGGAGTGAAGCGAGGCTACTTCGAGGGCGGCCAGTTGCCGCTCGTGCGCAAGCTGCCGTTTGCGCGCGGCGTGGGGTTCAGCAATCCGTACCGTATCGATTACGCGCCGGTGAATGTCGGTGAGCTGGCCATGATTTTCCAGGCCGGCGCCGAGATCACTCCGGAAGCAATGGTCGAGGCAGGTCTTGTGGATAAAGGCGAGAAGTATGTCGCCATTCTCGGCGATGGCGACCTCAGCATCGCGCTGAAGGTGACTGCTCACAAGTTTTCTGCGGCCGCCAAGTCCAAGATCGAGCAGGCCGGGGGAACGATAGAGCAGATTAAGGTGATCCGGGGCGGGTATCACACCAGGTAGATCGAAAGCTGACCGCAGAAGGCCGGACGCCAGAGTGCTGACGGCAAGGACGGATCGGGGCACACATGCTACAAGCTGTACGAAACGCGCTGTTGATGCCGGAGTTGCGGAACAGGATTCTGTTCACGGTCTTCATTCTGGCAATCTATCGATTGATCTCGCACATCCCGGTGCCGGGCGTGGACATTATTGTGCTGCGCCAGATCCAGGAGAGTGTGCAGAGCGGGGCAGCCGGCGGCCTCGGCAACCTGGTTGGCCTGTTGAGCCTGCTGTCCGGCGGCGCCGTAGCCAACTTCTCGGTGTTGTCGATGGGTGTGTACCCATATGTGACGGCGCAGATTATCCTGCAGCTGCTGATTCCGATCATCCCCCGGCTCGAAGAGATGTCCAAGGAAGGCGAGTCGGGCCGGCGCAAGATCAACCGCATCACCTACTTTGCCACAGTGCCGATGGCCATGCTGAACGCGATCGGCCAGGTTGCAATCTTCGAGCAAATTGCCGTCAGCGCGACCGGTGGCGCGGCGCGGGTGATGCCGGCCTGGGGTCTTGTCCCAGCCGAGAACATTCTGCCGACATTGGTCACGATCATGACCATGACAGCCGGCACCATGTTTGCCATTTGGCTGGGCGAGTTGATCACCGAGCAGGGCATCGGTCAGGGGTTGTCCATCATTATCTTTGGTGGCATCGTATCCCGCTTGCCCTTCAATCTGCTGCGCATCGCCGGCACGTCTCAGGACGCGGTCACAGGCATCGCCACGGTGGTGTCGTTTTTTGTCATTCTGATTGCTATGGTCATGGTGATCGTGGTGATTCAGGAAGGCGAGCGGCGCATACCGGTTCAATATGGCCGGCGCGTGCGCGGTCGGCGCGTGATGGGCGGCGTTGGGACGCACATTCCGCTTAAAGTGAACTCGACCGGCATGATCCCAATCATCTTCGCACAGGCCATGCTGGTGTTCCCCGCCGTCATTGCCGGATTCTTTGTGAACAGCGCGGATGCCAATGTGCAGGAGATCGCCAACGGTATCGTGCGTCTGTTCACGGGCAGCCGGTTTGGAATGGGCATCTCTCTGGAACTGATCATCTATACCGTGCTCTATTTCCTGATGGTGGTAGGCTTCAC
>DAOUDB010000083.1:0-7246 GCA_034431495.1 Thermoflexales bacterium | reverse complement strand
ACTGACGAGACCCTCCAGCTCCGGCTCGATGAATCTGAGGCCGGCGTCCAGGCGGGTTTCGATGCCGAGTTCGCGTGCACGTTGCAGCAGGGCCGGCACGGTCGCTTCGCCAACCAGCGGATGGCCGGGCACTGCATACACCACATCGCCATGTCGGGTAGCGGCCACGATCTCATCGACGATGCGCGCGTAGACCTGGGCAAAGTCGTCGCCTGAGTCGTATAAGGCGTCGAAGTCGCGCAAGGTCAGATGCTCAGGTAGACCATCAACGGTTGGGTGCTTGCGCGTGCGCAGGTGAACAACATCGGCATGGGTCAACACGTCCCACGCTTCGCGCGTAATCAGATTCGGGTCGCCGGGGCCGAGGCCGAGAATGGTGAGCAAGTGAGACATGGTCGTTTTCAGGTTCTCAAGTTCGCAGGTTGTCGGGTGTCAAGGCCGAAGCTGAGAGAGTGAGTTGTGGGCGCTTCAACTGAGACTGCTGGACGAGTAAACAGGCGCGATTGTAACGCTGTCGGCGCGGGCTGGCGGGTATCATTCAACCATTCCGTTCCCATTGTGCCGCAACCATGCCATGACGACCGACAAAACAAGCCCGACGATCACGACGCCGGATGTCGAAACCATCGCCGGCCAGACGGTCGATCTCGAACCGCCATGGCGCGTCATCATTCACAATGATGACGTGACGCCGTTCGATTTCGTCATCCACGTGCTGAAGACCATTTTCAAGCTGGGCACAGACATCGCCGAGCATGTGACGTGGCTGGCTCACACGACCGGCCGGGCAGTTGTGTGCGTCCGCCCGAAACCCGAGGCCGATCTGTTGGTGAACAAGGCGCACTTCGCCGCCCGGCTGGAGGGCTACCCACTGCGCTTCACGCTGGAACCCGATGAGTGACCGTCACATCGTAGGGGCGTGTTTGACGCAAAGCCAATCTGTGATACCAATGGATGCCAACCGGCCCGGAACGGGGTATGTCATGTTCAGAGATCATCTTTTCAAAGTGTTGTCGCGCGCTGGGTTAAGGCTTGTGCTGGCGCTTGTGGTGGGGTGGGCCGGTTTTGCTGCGCTGGCGGCTGCCCCGGCTCAGGCGGTGGATGCGCAGGCGGGCGTATTCGCGCCGGTTAGCGCGGGCGGCTTTTGGTACACCGTCCGCAGTGGAGATACGTTGTCCGGCATCTCGGCCCGTTTCGACGTGAGCATCGCCGGCATCATGCGCGCCAACAATCTGCGCAACGCTCGCGCAATCTATGCCGGCCAGAAGCTGTATCTGCCCAAAGAGCCGGATTCGCCCGGCCGCGCAAGCACAACGGCTGCTGCCGCGGCTAACGCGCCAGCCGTCAAGACGCGCGGCAAGGCCATCTACGTCAGTCTGAGCAAGCAGCGCATGTGGGTGTATGAGAACGGCAAGCTGCTGTGGACGTTTCTCGTCAGCACGGGTACGCCTGATCGCGCCACCAAAGCCGGCACATTTCGCATCAAGTCGAAAATCGACGAAGCCTGGTCGAATGTGTGGCAGTTGCGCATGCCAAACTGGTTGGGCATCTATGATGTGGGCCGCATCGAAAACGGCATTCACGCCATGCCCATGACCAAAAACGGTCGTCCGGTGCGTTGGCGTGTGGGCACGCCGGGGTCATTTGGGTGCGTGGTGCTTAACACCAAAGACGCCGCCACGCTGTACAACTGGGCAACAATCGGGACGCTGGTGGTCATTCGATACTGAAGCGGCGCGCGCTCAAAGCGATGCGTTGACGGCTGCGACAACAGATGATTCATCTTTTTCTCTCGCCGCACCTCGATGACATCGGCCTGTCGTGCGCGGGGTTGGCCGGCCGCCTGGCGCGCCAGGGCGAGCGCGTCATCATGGCGACCTTCTGCACGGCAGACTATGAAGGTCCGTTTGCGCTGTCGCCGGCAGCCGAACATGAGCACTGGCAGTGGCAACTGGGCAATCGCCCCTATCACCACCGCTGCGCCGAGGACAGGCAGGCGGCAGATTTGCTGGGCGCTGAAGCCCTGCATCTGGGCTTGCTCGACGCCATCTACCGCTATGATGAGGCCGGCCAGCCCTTGTACCAGGGCAAGCAATTCATGGGCGGCCATGTCCATCCCCACGACTGGGACGCCTTCTACCCGCGCGTGGTCGATGCCCTGCGACAGGCGCTGTCTGTCGCAGGAGGTGAGGCGCGGGTCTACTGCCCGTTGAGCATTGGCGGGCATGTCGATCACGTGGTCGTCCGCCGGGCGGTCGAGCAGGTGTGTGATCCCGCGCAGGTGGCCTATTACGAGGACTATCCGTATGCCGGCAAAGACGCTGGCGCGCTGAAGCCATACCTGGAGCAGGCCGGCTCGGCCTGGCGTCCTGTGCTGATCCGCCTCACCGACGAAGAGATCGAGACGCGCATCGCCGCCATTGCCTGCTATCGCTCCCAGTTATTTGCGTTGTTCGGGGAACTGCCGGGCGGCGCGTCGGCCATGCCGGCGCATGTGAGAGAATACATCGGCCGCGTCGGCGGCGAACGTTACTGGGAGCGTACAATACAGGCTTCATGAGCAGGCTTCGTCTCGGCATCGTTTTTTTGGCGCTCCTCGTTATCAGCATCGTGCTCCAGATTGCCGGCGCTGCGACGATTGCGGCCCAGGACGAACCCCCTCCCGATAGCCAGCCGCCGGCCGAGGCGACGCCAGTCCTGCCCGACCAACCTGCCGAACAGCCGCCTGACATCGAAGAGACGCCGGCAATCGAAGTGGTGGCAACCCCCATTCCGCTACCCACGCCCGAGCCGATCGTGGATGCGGATAATCCGATGGTGCATGTGGTCTCGGTAGGCGAGACGTTGGCAACGCTTGGCGCGCAGGCCGGCTTTGCCGTGACAGACCTTGCCCAGCGCAACAATCTCAGCCAGCCGTATCTGTTGCTGGCCGGCCAGCGCTTGAAGCTGCCGGCGCCCATGTCGGCTCGCATTCGGCTGCACCGAGTGGCGGCCGGCGAAACCCTGGCGAGTCTGGGCGCGCAATACGGCATCTCGCCCTATCTGCTGCGCCGCACCAACAAGCTCTCGTGCGCAAACTGTCTGGTGGTCGGACAATTGCTGCGCATCCCACTGCCCGATGGGGCGGAGGGTGTGGCAACCAACCTGCCGGAGCCGTTCGAGGGTGTTGAGATCACGCCGCGTGTGCCGCGCCAGGGTGACATCGTTGTGGTGAGAGTGCGCGCGAGTCACCCACTACAAGACATCGTTGGGTCGCTGGCCGGCCGGCCGCTGCGATTTGTGCCGCAGGCTGACGGGTATGTGGCGCTGTCCGGCGTGGCCGGCTTGCAAGAGCCGGGCGTGTATACGGTCACGCTGCGGGCCATTGCGGAATCCGGCGCTGCCGCCGAGGTGGGTGGCCGCATCCAAACCGCCGCCGCCGGATTCGGCTTCGAGAATCTCACCATCAGCCGGCGGTTGACCCCACTACTTGACCCGCAGGTGAACATTGACGAGCGTGTGGAACTGGACGCCATTCTCAGCCAGTGGTCTGGCACACAGTGGTGGGAAGGGCCGTTAAGGCTGCCCGCGTCGGGTCGGATCGCGTCGTATTTCGGCGCGCGACGCAGCTTCAACGGCGGCATGTTGCGCACCTACCATAGCGGCACGGATATTGTGGCGCCGGCCGGCACGCCGGTCTATGCGTCAGCGCCGGGCCGCGTCGCAGCCGTGCAGGAATTCATGGTGCGCGGCCTGGTGATCATCATCGATCATGGCCGGGGCGTGTTCACGGTGTACTGCCATCTGTCCGAGGCCGGCGTCAAGGTGGGCCAGATCGTCAACGCGGGCGACATGATCGGCAAGTCGGGCAACACTGGGCGCAGCGAAGGCCCTCATTTGCACTGGGAACTGGCGGTGGGTGGCGTGACCGTGGACGGCTTGCGCTGGACAGCTGAGCCGATTCCTTGACGCGACCCGAAGCCTCGCTATAATCAGCCCGTTTGTGAACTTAGGCGCAATCGACCTGCTGGCTGGGTGAGCGGGGTGCGTTGCTGATTGTTTACCGCCGCGTCTGGCTGTGTGCGATGCGCATTGGTTAGGGGTGTTGGATGAGAACTGATTTTGCGTTCATCGGTGTCATGCTCGTCACCGCCTTCCTGTTGATGGGCGTTGCTGTCTTTGCGGCATCCCTCCTACGGCCCAAGAAGCCCAGTCAGGCCAAGCTCGAAACCTATGAATGTGGCATGGAAACCGTCGGCGACGCCTGGGTTCAGTTCCGCGTTCAATACTATATCTTTGCCCTCATCTTCGTGTTATTCGACGTTGGCGGCGTGCTGCTGTTTCCATTTGCTGTCGCATTCAACGTCGTGCCACTCTACGCGGTGCTGGTTGTGACAGTCTTTCTGGGCATGTTGATGACAGCATTGTTCTATGCCTGGCGCAAGGGCGCGCTGCAATGGGATTGACCGGGCGGCTGGTGAATGCGCACTGAGTACAGGACAGCGGAGACTGAACGCCTGCCAATGCACAGATGCCGCCCCGGGTTGTCGAGTGGGACATTGCCGCCCCGCGCGTTGAGTGCGGGGCGCTTGCTGTAAGCGGGCAAACTCGTTTCGCCAGAAGTTGGTGAGCTTATGTCGGTGATTGATGCAATCAACAACTTGTTGAAGATTATCGGGGACGCTGTGGCGAATCTGGTTGAGGGCATCTTAGGCCCCGGCCCAGGCGCCGACCTGATTGTCATGGGGCTTGGAGCATTGGCGTTGTGCACCCTGGCTGCTCTGACCTTCATGGCCATGACGTGGGCCGAGCGGAAAGTGGTGGCGCGCATCCAGAGCCGGGTTGGGCCGAATCAGGCCGGCCCATTTGGGCTCTTGCAGCCGATCGCCGATGGCATCAAGATGTTCACCAAAGAGGACACCACGCCGGCCAGCGCCGATCGGTGGGTGTACAACGCCGCCCCGCTTATCATCGCCACCTTCGCGCTGGTCACCTTTTCTGTGTTCCCGCTTGCGCCGGGTGTGGTGGGCACGAACCTCAACATCGGCGTATTCTTCGTCATCGCCGTTGGCTCGGCCAGCACGGTCGCCATTCTGATGGCCGGGTGGGGCAGCAACAATAAGTATTCGCTGCTGGGCGCTTTTCGCACCGTGGCTCAGCTGGTGGGATACGAGGTGCCCATGCTGCTCAACGTCATACCGGTGATCCTGTTGGCCGGCTCGATGGGGCTGGCCGACATCGTGCAGCGCCAGACGCTCGCCGACGGCAATCCCGGCATTCCTTTCATTCTCTATCTCCCCTTGTCTGCGTTGGCGTTCTTTATCGCCGGCGTGGCCGAGACCGGCCGCTCGCCCTTCGACCTGCTCGAAGCCGAGTCGGAGATTGTGGCCGGTTTCCATGTCGAGTACAGCGGCATGAAATTCGCCCTGTTCATGCTGGGCGAATACGTCAACACCTTGGCGGTGTCCATTGTGTTCGCCACGTTGTTCCTGGGCGGGTACGCCGGGCCGATCCTGCCGCCCTATCTCTGGCTGGCGCTCAAAACGGCGGCGGTCTTCTTCATCTTTATGTGGCTGCGCGGCACGCTGCCTCGTGTGCGCGTCGATCAATTGATGTCGCTGAACTGGAAAGTGCTGGTGCCGATGTCGGTTGTCAACATCATTGCTGTGATGATTCTGGCCAAGGTGTTCGTCACCAGTCCCGGCCTTCAGGCGGCCAACGGCGGTATCCTGGTGACGCCGGAGACGCAGGCCGCCATTCTGTTTGTAGCCAATATGGCGATTTTGCTGTCCGGCCTGGCCATCGTCGCCCGGCGCGCGCGCGTGCTGCGACTGGCCGAAGAAGCGGAAGTTGAAAGCCGGCGCGAGGCCAATCGCGCCGCCGTATCGGGCTTTGCCGGAGGCGCCCCCGCCAAATGATTGTCGATTTGGGATTTAGGATTTGAGATTGAGTGCAATCCAAAATCCAGAATCCCCAATCCAAAATCGGTACAGAGATGACCATTTCACAGATCCTGTTCATCGTGATGTCACTCGTCGTCCTGGGCGGCGGCGTGATGGTGGTGACTGCGCGCAACCTGTTCCACGCGGCGCTGTTTCTGATCGTGTCGTTCTTCGGGGTGGTGGGGTTGTACCTGCTGCTAGATGCCGGCTTCTTTGCCGCTGCGCAGTTCCTGGTGTACATCGGCGCGATTTCGATCCTGGTGATCTTTGCGGTGATGTTGACGCGCGGCGTGCAACTGGCCCAGCCGGCCAACTCGCAATGGCCGGCGGCGCTCGTCATCAGCGTGATCGTGTTTGTCATCATGGCGCTCATGCTCGGCCCGATTAGTCTCACGATTGGCCAGCGGCAGTTCGGCAATGTGAGCTGGCCGAATGTGGTCGAGGGACAGCCAGCGCCGGCTGTGCCCGACGACAGCCTGGTTCGTCTGGGCCAGTCGTTCGTCGACTTCAATCAGTACGGCGCGGCGTTTCTGCTGACGGCGGTGCTGATTCTGGTGGCGATGGTGGGCGCAATCTGGGTGGCGCGAGATCGCACGCTCAGAGACGTGATGGAAGAGCGGGCCGAACTGGCAGCCGAGGAAGCGCAGGAAGCCATGCAGGCCGGGCCGGTGCAGCAGCCGTTGCCCCTGGGCGAGGCGCACAGCGTCGAAGCGCCGGCTGCCAACCACTGAATCTGACTGAGGGGACATACAGGGTGATTGAGGTCGCGCAATGCTGAATGGAATCCCGCTTTACTGGTTTTTGCTGGTCTCGGCGGCCCTTTTCTGCATCGGGCTGTATGGCGTGTTGGCGCGCAAGAATGCCATCGCCATCCTGATGGGCGTCGAACTCATGCTGAATGCAGTCAACATCAATCTGCTGGCGTTCTGGCGCTATATCGCGCCGAACTCGGCCAGCGGCTTGGCGTTCGCTGCCTTCATTTTTGTCATCGCTGCTGCCGAAGCCGCCATCGGTCTGGCGCTGATGATCTCGGTGTATCGCAACACGCAGAGCGTTGACCCGGACAAACTCGACTCGATGAAACTGTAAAGGGATTGAGCCACCAAGTCATTGAGCCATTAAGAGATTGAGTCATTGAGAGAGTGAATCATTGAGTCATTGGGTTGATGTCTCAGTGACCGCGTGGCCGAGTTGCACCATGAGCAGAGAACTACTCCAAACCCTGACCTGGCTGGCGCCGCTGCCGCCGCTGCTGGCGTTCGCCGTCATCGCGCTGTTCACGCACCGGCATCGCCAGACCAGTTCGACGATCGCCGTCGGCGCGA
>DAOUDB010000082.1:0-13496 GCA_034431495.1 Thermoflexales bacterium | reverse complement strand
CTGAACACGAATGCACTCGCCGCAGGCGCTCCCCGATATGCTACGATGAATGCCTGCTGGCAACCCCGGCCCGATCCAATTGCGAAGGAGTGACAGTGACCTATGAAACTGCGCCACGACGCGGCATTGACCTTTGACGATGTGTTGCTTGTCCCGAAGCGATCGCCCATTCGCTCGCGCCACGCCGTTATAACGCGCACCTGGTTCAGCCGCAACATTGCGCTGGATATCCCCATCATCTCGTCGAACATGGACACCGTGACCGAGGCGATGATGGCGCGCGCCATGGCCCGGCTGGGCGGGCTGGGCGTCATTCATCGTTTCATGACAGTCGAGCGCCAGGCGGCCGAAGTCCGGCGCGTCAAACGCACCGAGGGGTTCATGGTCGAGCGGCCCTACAACCTGCCCGCCAGCGCGACTGTGCAAGAAGCCCGCGCCCGGATGGACGAGCATCACGTAGGCGGTCTGGTCGTCACCGGCACCCAGGATGAGGTGCTGGGCCTGGTGACCAATCGCGACGTGATGTTCGAGCGCAATCCCGACCGGCCCGTGATCGAGGTGATGACCCCGCGCGGCCAGCTGGTCGTGGCCGGCGAGGACACCACGCTGGAGATGGCGCGCGATATTTTGCATCAGCATCGCATCGAGAAACTGCCGGTGCTCGACGAGCACGGCCGCCTGCGCGGGCTGATCACCGCTCAGGATATCGCCAAGCTGGAACAGTGGCCTAACGCCACCAAAGACGAGCGCGGGCGTTTGCGGGTGGCGGCCGCAATTGGCGTGCGGTCCTCCGATATGGATCGAGCAATAGCCTGTGTGAACGCCGGCGCCGACGCGCTGGTGGTGGATATTGCGCATGGTCACTCGGACAATGCGCTGGATATGGTGCGCAATCTCAAGCAGCGCTTCCCGCAAGTGGACATCATTGGCGGCAATGTGGCGACCGCCGAGGGCGTGCGCGACATGGTGGAAGCCGGCGCAGATGCGGTCAAGGTGGGCGTGGGCGCCGGCTCGATCTGCATCACCCGCATCGTGACCGGCTTTGGCATGCCGCAACTTCAAGCCGTGATGGAGTGCGCCGAGGCCGGCCGCGCGCTGGGTGTGCCCATCATCGCCGACGGCGGCATCCGCACCTCCGGCGACATCACCAAGGCGCTGGCCGCCGGCGCCAGCACCGTGATGCTGGGCAGTCTGTTGGCCGGCACCGATGAGGCCCCCGGCGCCAGCGTCGTGCGCAACGGGCAACGCTACAGAGTCGTGCGCGGCATGGCTTCGCTGACAGCCAACATCGACCGGCAGGAGATCGAGCGCGGCCGCGAAGTCGATCCTGACGACTGGGAGCAGGTGGTGCCGGAGGGGGTAGAAGCGATGGTGCCGGCGCGCGGGCCGGTGAAAGACATCGTGTATCAACTGGTCGGCGGCGTGCGCTCCGGCCTGAGCTATGCCGGCGCGGCGACGATCGCCGAGTTGTGGGACAAAGCCGAGTTCGTCCCGATCACCGCGGCGGGCCGGGCCGAAAGCGGCGCGCACGACGTGGCGATGCGCTAGATTTGCGGTATCATACCGGCCAATGTTTGCACGGACTGTGCGCGCCAATAACAACAACGACAATGACGCTGCCCGCTGAGCGGGGCGTCGCTGGGTCTATCGCGCGCACACAGAGCGAAAGCAGCAGCGTAGAGACGGAAGCCGCCCCATCAGGCGGCTTTTTGTTTGGGCAAAGAGGAGCAAGGCACATGTTCAAGACACATCGATGTGGCGAGTTGAGAGCTGAGAATGCCGGGCAGCGTGTGACCCTGGCCGGCTGGGTGCACCGCCGGCGCGACCACGGCGGCGTCATCTTCATCGATCTGCGCGACCGTTGGGGGATTGCTCAGGTGGTCATCAATCCGTCCAACGTAACGCCAGAGCAGTTCAGGCTCGGCGAGTTGCTACGCAGCGAATTTGTCGTGCAGGTCAAGGGCGCGGTGCAACTGCGACCCGAAGGCATGCACAACCCGCGCATGCCCACCGGCGACATCGAAGTGATGGCCGATGCCGTGGAAATCCTCAACCCGGCCAAAACCCCGCCCTTCTTCATCGACAGCGACGCCCGCGAGGTGGACGAGAACCTGCGCCTGAAGTATCGCTATCTCGACTTGCGCCGCGAGCGCATGCAGCGCAATCTGGCCATGCGCCACCGCTTCTGCAAGTTCATCCGCGATTATCTGGACGCGCGCGGCTTTCTGGAGATCGAAACGCCCATCCTGTTCAAGACCACGCCCGAAGGCGCGCGCGACTACCTGGTGCCCAGCCGCATCTATCCCGGCACGTTCTACGCGCTGCCGCAAAGTCCGCAGCAGCTCAAGCAGCTCTTGCAGGTGGCCGGCGTCGAGCGCTACTTTCAGATCGCCCGCTGCTTCCGCGACGAGGATCAGCGCGCCGACCGGCAGCCCGAGTTCACGCAGCTCGACATGGAAATGAGCTTTGTGGACCGCGATGACGTGCTCGATCTGGTAGAGGGGCTGCTCACCGACTTTGTCGAACAGCACGTCGGCAAGAAGTTGCTATTCAAACCGTTCAAGCGTCTGTCATACGCGGACGTGATCGCCAAATACGGCAACGACAAGCCCGATCTGCGCTTTGGCCTGGAGTTGTTCGATGTGACGGCGGCGACACGCGGCTCGGCGTTCAACGTGTTCGCCGGCGCGTCGATGGTGAAAGGGCTGGCTGCGCCAGGCTGCGGCAACTACACTCGCAAGCAGATCGACGAGCTGACCGAGTTTGCGAAGAAGGAGGGCGCGAAGGGGCTGGTGACGCTCGTTCACGACGAGACCGGCATTCGCAGCCAGGGCGCCGGCGCCAAACTGAGCGACGCCGAGAAGGCCGCCATTCTGGCCGCCGCCGGCTCGCAGCCCGGCGACCTGCTCATGTTCGTGGCCGACACGCCCAAAGTGGTCAACGAGGTGATGAGCGAGTTGCGGTTGGAGATGGGCCGCCGGCTCAAACTGGCCGACCCCGGCATGCTGGCGTTCGCATGGATTGTGGACTTTCCCCTGTTCGAGTGGAACGAAGAGGAAAATCGCTGGGATCCCTCACACCACATGTTCACCGCGCCCAAGGATGAGTTCATCCCCATGCTGGAGAGCGAGCCGGGCAAGGTGTTGAGCAAGCAGTATGACCTGGTGTGCAACGGCTACGAAGTCGGCGGCGGCAGCATCCGAATTCACCGCCGCGACATTCAAGAGATCATCATGCGTCTGATCGGCCTGGAGATGGAAGATGCGCGGCGCAAGTTTGGGCACCTGCTGGAAGCATTCGAGTATGGCGCGCCGCCGCATGGCGGGATTGCCCCCGGCATCGACCGGCTGACCATGCTGTTCTGCGACGAGCCGAACATCCGCGAAGTGATTGCCTTCCCCAAGAATCAGCAGGCGATGGACGTGATGGCCGGCGCGCCGTCGCCGGTGTACGACAAGCAGCTCAAGGAACTGCACATCAGGATTGTGGAGTAAATGGCCGACTTGACAAGGGATGCGCCCCTCCCGCAGATTCCGACCCTGTGGGAGGGGCAATTGCTTTTTGCGGCGAAATTCACCACCCACCCGCCGGCGGGATCGTGCTATAATGCGCCCCACGGTTGGCAATGGCCCGGTGACGGGTCGGCGTGAACCAGAATGCCGAAGTGGCGGAATTGGCAGACGCGCTACGTTCAGGGCGTAGTGAGGGTTCCCTCATCTGGGTTCAAGTCCCAGCTTCGGCATGATTTCTTTTTTCAGCCCAGGACACGCGCATGCAGCCGGCAACTCCTATTCAAGACCCCTCAGCCGGCCCGGCGCGCCTGTTGACGTGGGCAGCCCTCATTTTGCTGATCCTGTCGCTGCCGCTGCTGTTCAATCTCATGGGCCGGCTCGATGCCGAAACGCGCACGCAAATGGCGGTCGACCAGATGTCCACCCGGGTTGCCGAGGCCGAGGCCAGGCGCGATCAGCTCAGGGCCAGGCTGGATTATGTGACCAGCGAGGCTTACGTCGAGCGCCGGGCGCGTGTGGAGTATCGCCTGGTCCGGCGCGGTGAAATTCCCATCATCCCGCCATCCGTTCAGAATGCGGCGCCCCCGCGTAGCATCTGGCTGGATGCCACGCCGCTGCCTCTGCAAGCCCCCTGACCCCGGCCCTCACCGGCCTCTGCGCGCTCTCAAAGCGCATCTGAGGGTGCAGGCAGGCGCATGGTATATATAAGCGGTTGTTCCGGCAATCGGAACCGAATACTCTGAGCAGTGATTGGAGGACAAACGCATGTTCGGAAGAGAGAAGCCTGCACCGGCGCCTCAACCCACACCCACCACGCCATCGGCGGCCCGCTTTGACTCGGCGTCTTCGCTGGCTGTGGCCGGCGGCCAGGCTGCCAAAATCGAAACAGTCATCGGCGCAAACTGCCGCATGAATGGCATCTTGCAGAGCGACGGCGGCATCCGCATCGAGGGCCTGTTCGAGGGCCAGATTCAAACTGCCGGCAACCTGATCGTTTCCGAGTCGGCTCGCGTCGTGGCCGAGGTACAGGCTTACAACGTCGTTGTGTCCGGGCAGATCAAAGGCAATGTGACCGCCAATCGTGTCGAGATCACCGAGACCGGCAAGCTCTTCGGCGATTTGAACGTCAACACGCTGTTATTGAGTGAGGGTGCCTATCTGCGCGGACAGACCAACATGACTGGCGACGTTGAGGCGCCGCTCATCGATGCTCCCCGTGTGTCGTCTGCGCGACCCATTTCCGCGCCTGCCCTGGAAAGTGGCGACTCGGATTGAACTCATTAAGCCAGGCTGTCGTTGAGAGCCGCAAAATGGCTCAATGACCCGATGGCCCAAACCCCACTCTCCACGATGCCCAATCTCACCATTACAGAAGTCGAGCGCATCGCCCTGCTGGCACGGCTCGAATTGACCGAAGATGAAAAGTCGCGCTACGCCGGCCAGTTGTCAGCCATCCTGGAATATGCCGCTGCGCTCATGACGGTGAATGTGGACGATATTCCCCCCACAGCCACTGTGCTCGATGTGCGCAATGTGATGCGGGCCGAAGACATCCCTGCCCCTGGCCTCTCGCGTGAGGAAGCGCTGGCCAATGCGCCGCGCACCGATGGCGCCAGCTTTGAGGCGCAGGCGACGTTTGACAATGGTGACTAGCCTCGCGCGCACATCCGCCATGGATCTTTGCTCTCTTACAATCCACGAAGCCCGCGCCGGCCTGCGCGCCGGCCACTTTACTGCGACCGCGCTCACCCGCGCTTTTCTGGCGCGTATCGAAGCCCTGAATCCGCGCCTGAACGCCTTTCTGACCGTGAACGAGGACCAGGCGCTGCAACAAGCTGCCGCAGCGGATGAGCGCCTGATGCGCGAGGGCGCAGCGGCGTTCAACGATCAGCCGCTGCTCGGCATTCCCCTCGGTATCAAGGATGTGTTGAGCACGCGCGGGCTGCGCACCACAGCCGGTTCGCGCATTCTGGAGCACTACACGCCGGCCTGGGACGCCACCTGTGTGGCCCGCCTGCGCGCAGCCGGCGCTGTTTTGTTGGGCAAGACCAACACCGACGAGTTCGCCATGGGCTCCTCCACCGAGAACTCGGCCTTTGGCGTCACACGCAATCCGTGGGACGAGGCGCGTGTGCCGGGCGGGTCGTCGGGCGGCAGCGCGGCTGCGGTGGCTGCCGATCTGTGCTGCGCTGCGTTGGGCAGCGACACCGGCGGCAGCGTGCGCCAGCCGGCCTCGTTGTGCGGCATCACCGGCCTCAAAAACTCGTATGGCCGCGTCTCGCGTTATGGCCTGATCGCCTACGGCTCGTCGCTGGATTCGGTGGGCGTGCTGGCCAAAGACGCGCGCGACGCCGCAATCATGCTAGAGGTGATCGCCGGACATGACCCGCGCGACTCGACCAGCGCCAACAGGCCGGTGGAGGGCTGGGAACAGGCGTTGAACGGCGACATGCGTGGGCTGCGTGTCGGCGTGCCGCGTGAGTATTTCATCCCCGGCATGCAGCCTGAAGTGACCGACGCTGTGCGCGCCGGCATCGAGACGTTGCGCGGCCTGGGCGCGAGCGTGATCGACATCAGCCTGCCCAGCACCACGCTGGCGCTGCCGGTGTATTACCTGATCGCCACCGCCGAGGCGTCAGCCAATCTGGCTCGCTTCGACAGTGTGCGATACGGCTTGCGCGTCGCCGGCGCAGACCTGGTGGACACTTACCGCAAGACGCGCGGGGCAGGGTTCGGCGCCGAGGTCAAGCGCCGCATCATGCTCGGCACATATGCCCTCAGCGCCGGCTATTACGACGCTTACTACGTGCGGGCGCAGAAAGTGCGCACGTTGATCAAGCGGGAATTTGAGCGCGCCTTCGCCCAGGTCCATCTGATTGTGGCGCCCACGTCGCCGACCACCGCCTTTAAGATCGGCGAGAAGGCCGACGATCCGATTCAGATGTATCTGTCGGACATTTTCACGCTAACGATGAACCTGGCCGGCATTTGCGGTGTGAGCATCCCGTGCGGTTTCGACACGGCCGGCCTGCCGATTGGCATGCAGTTGATGGGCGCGGCGTTCGACGAGAAAACCGTGCTGCGCGCCGCCGACGCATTCCAGCGCAACACGGAGTGGCATCTACGCAAGCCTGCGCTGTGACCTGACAGGCATCCTGTGAGCGCCGACGGCCCGCCGGCTGGCGCATCAGTTGTGTTCTAATCAGGCACCAGACTACTGACCTCTGACTACTGCCTATGAATCTCATCATTCCTTTGGCCGGCTTCGGGACGCGCCTGCGGCCGCATACCTATACCAAGCCCAAACCGTTGATCAATGTGGCCGGCAAGCCGGTGCTGGGTCATATCCTCGACCGGATTGTGGCCAACGGGACAGACATCGACACAGTGGTGTTTGTGGTCGGGTTTCTGGGCGACCAGATTCACGACTACGTGAGCCGCCACTATCCGCAGTTGCGCGCGCACTACGTGGAGCAGAAGGAGCTGAACGGCCAGGCGCCGGCCATTCTGCTGGCGCGCGACCTGGTGGCCGGGCCAACCTTCGTCGTCTTTGTCGACACGCTGGCGCATGTGAATCTGTCCTCATTGAAGGACGAGCAGGCCGATGGCGTGATCTTTGTCAAAGAGGTCGAAGATCCGCGCCGCTTCGGCGTGGCGCAGCTCGACGCCGCCGGCAACATCACCCGTTTTATCGAGAAGCCGGCCAGCATGGCCAATCGTCTGGCTGTCATCGGCATGTACTATGTTCGGGATGCCGCCAGGCTGATGAACGCCTGCGCAGAGCTGATGGCGCGCGACATCAAAACGCAGGGCGAGTATTTTCTGGCCGACGCCTTCAATCTGATGATCGAGGGAGGCGCCAAACTGCGCACCAGCCAGGTGGATGTGTGGCTGGACTGCGGCAAACCCGACACAGTCCTGGAAACCAATCGCTATTTGCTGGAGCACGGCCACGACAACAGCAGCGCCTGGGGTCATTGTGACTGTGTGATTGTGCCGCCGGTTCATATCCATCCCTCCGCCACGATTACCCACAGCGTGATCGGCCCCTATGCCACCATCGCCGAAGGCTGCCAGATCGAAAGCAGCGTGGTGCGCGACAGCATTGTGGACGCCGGCGCGCGCGTCACGGATCATGTGCTGGCCCGCTCGCTCATCGGCCGCGACGCACTGTTGATCGGCCGGCCCCGGCGCTTCAATGTCGGCGACTCGAGTATCGTCGGCTTCGACTCCGAGTAGATTTCGCCGTTGACCGTTGGGTGATTGAGCGATTGCCTCAATGACTCGATGCGTCAATGGCCCAATTACGCGATTGTGTGATCCGCCCATGAGACAGTTCATTTCCAAACGTGTTGCGTCGGTGCCGCCATCGGGCATCCGCAAGTATTTCGATATTGCCGCCACCATGCCCGACGTGATCTCCCTGGGCATCGGCGAACCGGATTTTGTCACGCCAGAGCCGATCATTGCAGAAGGGGTGGCGTCATTGCAACGCGGGGAGACACACTACACCAGCAATTCCGGCACAATCGAGTTGCGTCAGGCAGTCAGCCGGCACCTGGAACGTCTCTACGGTGTCAGCTATCACCCTGAAGATGACGTGTTGATCACGGTCGGCGTGAGCGAGGCGCTTTACCTGGCTCTGACAGCCATCTGCGACCCCGGCGATGAAGTGATCGTGCCGCAGCCCTGCTTTGTGGCCTATACATCCGAAGTGGTGTTTGCCGGCGGCGTGCCCGTCACCATTCCTTGCCGGGTCGAAAACGACTTCATGGTGACCGGCGCCGAGATCGAGGCGCGCATCACGCCCCGCACGAAGGCCATCCTGATCGGCTATCCCAATAACCCGACCGGCGCCGTGATGAGCCGCGAACGGATGCTCGAAGTGGCCGCCGTGGCCGAGAAGCACGATTTGCTGGTCATCAGCGATGAGATTTACGACCGGCTGGTGTACGGCGTCGAGCACGTGTGTTTCGCTGCGCTGCCGGGCATGAAGGCGCGCACGCTGTTGCTGGGTGGCTTCAGCAAAGATTACGCCATGACCGGCTGGCGCATTGGCTATGTGGCCGGCCCGGCCGAGCTGGTTGCTGCCACACGCAAGGTGCACCAATACACCATCATGTCCGCGCCCACTACTGCCCAGATGGCCGCGCTGGTGGCATTAGGGCAGGGTGAGCCGCATGTGCAGCACATGCTGGCCGAATATGACCGCCGGCGCAAGTTGATCGTCGGCGGCCTGAATGCGTTGGGCCTGGACTGCTTCGAGCCGCGCGGGGCGTTCTACGCATTCCCCTCTGTGCGGCGCACCGGCATGACTGACGAAGAGTTTGCCGATAAGCTGCTGCTGGAAGAACAAGTCGCCTGCATTCCCGGCAGCGCCTTTGGCGTCGGTGGCGAGGGGTTTGTGCGCATGTGCTACGCCACGGCATACGAGAAGATCGAGCAGGCGCTGGGGCGCATGCAACGATTCATGCAGCGGCATGGGTAAATTTGCAAGCCTGACAAACCGCCGCCTGCGTCACCCTTCAGGACTCGACAGGCCTGGTCCACCTGTATCGAATCTGTAGGATAGCCTGTAGAGTTGGTCAGTGTGCGCCAGCCTTCAAGCGCCTATATTGGCGGCATGAGCAAGCAACGCTTTGAATACAAGGTCGTGTACGTGGATATGCGCGGGCGCGTGTCGTCAGAAGGAGAGGAGATCTTGATCCAGGACGGCGAGCGCATGACCGCGTTCGGAAAGCGCATCCTGAACGATCTCGGCGTGAAAGGATGGGAGCTGACAGGCATTCATATGCAGCCAATGGGCACGGCGTTCTACGTCTTCAAGCGCCCGCTGGCTGAAGGTGAATCGCCAGAGCCGGCCAAACCGATCAAAGGCGAGGTCAAGGTCTAGGGTGCTGTGTGACGCCGGGGCTCCGCCGACGTGGAGTCCCGGCGCTTTCCAACGCTGCTCGCATTGTGTTCCAGCGCGCTGAGCAGCCATGATGTTCGACTCCCCTGAGCGCCCCGAACAGGGGCTGGCTTCGTTTTCCGACGCGCCGTCCCAAGCTGCCCTCGACGCGGTCGGAGACATGCTCGATCGCGCGATCGAGCGGCTTGATCGCGCGCTGGCGTCGCTGCCCCCCGACGCGCACGAGATCACCGTCGCCCGTCAGTTGATAGAGGCGGCGGCCCGCATTGCCCATCAGGCGCAACAACCGGCCGGCGACAGCGCAATGGGCGATGTTGCGCCGCGTCAGAGCGGCGACGATTACCTCCCCCCCATGCCGGCGCTGACATTGCGCGAGGAAGAAGTGCTGCGGCTGATGGCGCACGGCCTGCGCAACAAGGAGATCGCTGCCCGCCTGGGCATCTCGGAGCGCACGGCCACCTTCCACGTCGGCAATGTGTTGTCGAAACTGGGCGCCGATGGACGCGTGGAAGCCATCCACCTGGCAAGGCGGCGCGGGCTGCTGTAGCGCGGCCAGCCAATCATCGGTTACTTGTCAGCCTGCGCGTATGCGCGCGCGCCCTTGCGCCATTACAACTTCTGCCTGATTCGCCGGCGCAAAACTGCGCGACAATTGGGGCCATTCTCAATGTGGCTTCTGGCGCCGCGGCGGCCGGCGCGGATCAAGGAGACAAACGTGAATCGGCAGAAGGTGGTATTCGGCCTCATCGTTGGGCTGGCAATCGTGATCGTGGCCGTAGCGCTAGTCTATCGCAGCGTCGGCAATGTCATCGGCACGGCGACCGGGCAGTTCAGCAAGCCGGCCAACGCCATCGAGGTGCAATTGGTCTACGCGCCGGAAATGGAGCTGTACATCCGGGATGTCATCACGGCTTTCAATCGTTCCTACGCGCAAGGGCGCAACCCGGTGACCGGGCAGGGGCTCGGCGCGAACGAGAGGCCAGTGTGGGTTGAAGGCAAAAACGCGTCGTCCGGCACTGTCGCGCAGGGCATTATCAACGCGATTCTCGCGCCCAACAACGCGAATGTGGAGCGCCCCACGCTGTTTGCGCCGTCAGTGCGGCACTGGCTGGCGCTGGTGAATTACCAGACCGGCCGGCAGATCTTCGACGTAAACGGCGCGCGCGGCACTGCGGTCGCGCCGGTCGTCATCGCCATCTGGGAATCGCGCCTGAACGCCATCAAAGCAAAGAATCCAGGTCAGGACATTGGCTGGCAAGAGCTGTTCGAAGTGTTCAACGCGCCCGACGGCTGGCGCGCGTATGGGTTGAGCGGCCGGCAGGCGGTGTACTATGGTCACACCGACCCCTTTGTGTCCTCCACAGCTCTCTCGACTTTGCTGGGCGAGTTCTACGCCAGCTCGCGCTACAACGCCGGCAATATCAACGCAGACAAATTGACGATGGATCAGGTCAACGATCCGAAAGTGCAGGAGGGTGTGCGCCAGATCGAGAGCCTGATCAAGCATTATTCGCAGCGCACCACTGAGTTCAAGGAGTACATCGCACAGGGGCCGGATTACCTCGACTTTGTGGCGCTGGAAGAGAACGATCTGATCTACATCAACCAGGGCAAGACCGAATACAAGCCGCCTGAAAAGCTGGTCGCGCTGTATCCCAAAGAGGGCACATTCCTGCACGATCACCCCTTTGCTGTGCCGAACGCGCCCTGGGTGACCGAAGAGCAACGCCAGGCAGCCGGCATCTTCACGGATTTCATGCTGATGAAAGAGAATCAGATCAAAGTGCTGGAAAGCGGTTTCCGCCCGGCCAATCCCGATGTGCCGTTGGGGTATCCGATCGTGCCCGAGCTGGGCGTTGATCCCACGCAGCCCAAAGTGCTGCTGCCCGTGCCCGACCCGGCCGTGCTGGCAACTGTGCAGCAGTCCTGGCAATTGGTCAAGAAGCAAGCCGATGTCGTCATTCTGATTGACACGTCCGGCTCTATGAGTGAGGACAACAAGATCGGCCAGGCCAAAGACGCCATCACGGCTTTTCTGGAGGACCAACCCAGCCAGAACAACGTCGGCCTGGTGCGGTTCGATACGCGCGTGGAGACACTGGCGCCTATGGGCAGTCTGGAAACAAACCGAGAGGACATTCTTGCCCAAGTGCAGAACCTGCGCGCGCGTGGCAACACGGCGTTGTACGACGCGTTGATCCAGGCGGTCGAGGAATTGACTGCCGACTCTGATTCGTCGCGCATCAAAGCTGTGCTTTTGTTGTCAGACGGACAGGATACAGCCAGTCGGGCGAGTCTGAATCAGGTGGTGCGCGCCATTGCGAACGCGCGCAACAGCCGCACGCCGGTGCTGGTCATTCCGGTGGCCTATGGCAGTGACGCCGACATCAACGCGCTGAGCAACATCGCGCGCGCATCCGACACGCGCGTGCAATCGGGCGGCGCGCAGAACATCAAGCGTATCCTGGAGATTATCGGCAGCTATTTCTAGGAGAGCACAGGCGACAGATTCAACATGTCTACCTTGCGCGCGTTCATTGCCATTGAACTGGATGAGCAGACTATTGACGCGCTGGCCGGCCTGCAACTGCGCCTGAAGCGAGAGCTGGGCGCTCAACCGGTGAAGTGGGTTGCGCCGGCCAGCATCCATCTTACGCTGAAGTTTTTGGGTGAGATCGATCGCGCGCTGGCGCCCAGGGTGGCCGCCGTGTTGCGCGATAGCATCGCCGGCGAACATGCGTTTGCTCTGACGGTGAGCGGCCTGGGCGCATTTCCCAACTTGCAGCGCCCGAACGTGATCTGGGCCGGCCTGAGCGGCCCGACTGAGGCGGCGGCGCGCATTGCCCGCCGGCTGGAAGAGGGCTGCGCCGCGCTTGGCATCCCACGCGAAGCGCGGCCATTTTCGCCCCATCTCACATTGGGCCGGGTGCAGCGCGAGGCTGCCCCAGACGCGCGCCGGCAGATCGGCGACAGGGTGCGCCATCAGCGCGCCGGCGAGATTGGCCTCTTGCGGGTGGATGCAGTCTACCTGATGCGCAGCGAGCTGAAGCCGGCCGGGGCGGTATATTCAGTCCTGGAAAAGGTGTCCCTCGGCTGAAGTGCGCCCGATCTCGGAATTCGGGCGGAGGAGTCAGCGGCATGTACTTCAAGGATCGCCGCGAGGCAGGCCGGCTGTTGGCACTGCGGTTGCTCGATTGGGCCGATCGGCGCGATATTGATGTTGTCGTGCTCGGCATTCCGCGTGGGGGCGTGATCGTGGCGGCAGAGATCGCAGCACGGCTCCATGCGCCGCTTGATGTGTTTCTGACGCACAAGCTGGGTGCGCCGGGCAATCCCGAACTTGCCATCGGCGCGATCGCCGGCGATGGCACGCTGCTGTTAGACGAGCGTCTTGTGCGCGACCTGGGCATCCCCCGGTCTTACATCGAGCGCGAGCGCGAGGCCCAGTTGCGCAGCATGCAGGCGCGTGCCGAGCGCTACCGACAGGGTCGCGCGCCGTTGGATGTACAGGGCCGGTGTGTCATTCTGTGCGATGACGGCATCGCCACCGGCGCGACGGCGTTGGCAGCCCTTGAATCGTTGCGCAAGCGTCAGCCGGCGCGCGTGATTCTGGCTGTGCCTGTTGGGCCGGCCCCAAGCATCGAAGCGCTGGCGCGGGCCTGTGACGAAGTGGTGGCGCTGGCAACCCCCGAGCCGTTCTATGCAGTGGGTCGCTTTTACCTGCGCTTTGAGCAGGTGACAGACGAGCAGGTGATTTCTGCGCTCACGCCTGGAGGTTCTGATAACAGCACGACGACGCTCTGAGTCTGTAATGGCGAGCGCGGTTGGTATTGCTGTCGCGGCTTAATCCAGGAGTGTCATCGGCCATCGCCTTTGCGCGCGCGACAATGGTTCCGGCGTCTCCCGAGTGAGCTGCCCTTTGCGGGTGCTGTACAGCCGCGCGCGCATATGCGGCAGCATTTCTCCAATCTTGTCGGAACTCCAATGAAATGCGCTGAGGCAGCGACCGTGGCCGGCGCGAGCGTCACCTGTGTGTGCGGCCATCAGCGATATGCCTCATTTTCACCCTGCTG
>DAOUDB010000081.1:0-3665 GCA_034431495.1 Thermoflexales bacterium | reverse complement strand
GCAGCCGCCCCTGAGGGGCTGTTGTGATGGGCGCAGGGCAAGCCCGGCAGCTTGCGCTACGGTTTGCCTCCTGTCGGCAAGCCCGGCAGCTTTCCCTACGGTTTGCCTCCTGTCGGCAAGCCCGGCGGCTTGCGCTACGGTTTGCCTCCTGTCGGCAAGCCCGGCGGCTTGCCCTACAGGTTTCAACCCTCAACCCTCAACTCTCAACCTTAACTTAACAACCCGAACACCCCGGCCTACCACCTGCGTCGCTGCTCCAGCTCCTCGCGCAGCCGGCAATACGAGTCATAGCGCGCTTCGCTCACATCGCCCCGGCGCACAGCTTCCTGCACGGCGCACCCTGGCTCATGTATGTGCGTGCAGTCCGAAAACGCGCACGCCTTCACCCACGGGGCGATCTCACGATAGTAGGCGTCCAACTCTTCCGCTTCCACGTCCCAGATGCTGTAGCCGCGCAGGCCGGGCGTGTCCGCGATCCAACTGCTCTCATCCAGTTGCACCAGCTCTGGCACCACAGTGGTGTGCTTGCCCTTGCGCAGCAGGCTGCTGATTTCGCCCACGGCCAGATCGAGGCCCGGCTTCAGGGCGTTGAGCAGGCTGCTCTTGCCGACCCCGCTTTTGCCAGTGAGCACGCTCAACTTGCCGTGCAACTCGTTGCGCAAGGCGTCGATGCCCAGGCCGGTTGTCGCACTGGTGTGGATGACGCGATAGCCGATTCGCTCGTACTCGGCGAACATTGCTTGCGCGCGCTCCAGTCCTACCAGGTCCACCTTGCTGGCGCAGATGAGGGCCGGCAATTGCTGCGCCTCGGCGCCGACCAGGTAGCGATCCAACATGCGCGGCGTGAACTCCGGCTCGGCGCACGCAAACACGAACACAGCCAGGTCGGGGTTGGCCACAATGACCTGCCGGATTTCCCGTTCGTTTGTGCCGACGACAGGGTCATGCCGCGAAAGGGTGCGTGTGCGCGGCTCGACGGAAATGATCCGCCCGATTGCCGCGCCGCCGCTGCGCACGATTTCGAACTCCACGCGATCGCCGACGGCCAGCGCATCTTCGGTGTGCTTGCCTTTGGTCAGCCGCCCGGCTGCCCGCGCAACGATGCGCTGCCCATCCGAAAGCCGGTGAATCGTAAAGAAGCCGCTGTGCGCCTTGATGACCAGTCCCTTCATATGTCGGACATTCTGGAATGTTGCGCCCTCAGTCGGTGATCACGGGGCTGCGCACCGGCGTCGAGATGGGCAGCCGGAAGTACGCTTCGATCAACTGCCTCGCCAGCGGCGCGGCGTTCACCGATCCTTCTCCCACGTTCTCGAGCAACACCGTCACAACGACCTGGGGATCGTCGGCCGGCGCGTAGGCGGTGAACCAGGCGTGTGGCTTTGCGTTGGGTTGCGGCGCCTGCGCCGTGCCGCTCTTGCCGGCCACGATGAACTTGCGGGCCTCGTTACGCTGGCGAGCCGTCAGCCGGCGGGCCGGCACGATGCTGATCCCATCCGCTTCATTGCCCACCAGATAGTAATCCAGACTCTCGAACTGCCGCACCGTTGTGCCCAGCCGGCGGTCGTTGATCGTGCCCACCATACCGGCCTGAATCGCTTGCAGCACTTCCGGCTTCAGGTCGAGCCGGCCGGTCACTTCGGCTTCCACCACAGTTTCAGAGGTCGGGCTGCTCAACCGGGCCACGACATGTGGCCGGCGTATCTCGCCGTTATTGGCGACGGCTGCCGTCATCTGCGCGATTTGCAGCGGCGTGACCAGCATGAATCCCTGGCCGATCGACAGGTTCACCGTATCGCCAGAGGTCCACACCTCGCCGCGCAGGGCGCGTTTCCAGTCGGGGTCGGGCGCGACGCCGCTCAGCTCGCCGGCCAGCTCGACGCCGGTCGGCTTGCCAAATCCAACCCGGCGCGCGTAGGCCGAGAGCAGCGTCTGATTGGCTGCGTCCAGCCGCTTGCCCACCTCATAGAACACCACATTGCACGAGGCGCTCAATGCATTCACAAGGCCGATGCGTCCATGGCCCCGTTGTAGCCAGCAGGTTTTGCGATACTCCTGACCCAGCCCATCCCAATAGCCCGGATCGACGAACGTCTCGTCTACCTGTGTGACTGCCTCGGACAGGCCGGCGGCCAGCGTGACGATCTTGAACGTCGAGCCGGGTGGATAGCCGCCCTGTGTCGCGCGGTTGACCAGAGGGAAACCCTGGTCGTTGAGCACTTGCGCGCGCGCCTCGGCTTTGTCGAGTGTGGTGGACGAGAAAATGGCGTTGTCGAACGTTGGATAGCTGGCCATGGCCAGCACGGCGCCATCGCGCGCGTCGAGCACAACCACTGCGCCGGCCCGATTGCCCAAAATGGACTGCGCTGCAAGCTGCAAATCGGGGCTAATGGTCAGGGTGACATCCATGCCTCGCACAAACGGGCGCTCGGCCACCAGTTCAACACTGCCGTCGTCGCGCGCCAGTTGCAGCCGGCCTCCTGGCTGCCCCATCAGCGCCGCGTCCATGTAGCCTTCGACGCCGCTCAGACCGACCTGTTCATCGCCGGTAAATCCGCGCGCGCGATAGCCGTTCAATGTGTCCGGTGCGATGGCCCCCACATAGCCGACGACATGCGGGGCGACCTGACTGTTTGGATACCCGCGCGAGAAGCTGGGAATGGCGCTCACGGCGGGAAATTGCGCCAGCTTTGCGCTGTGTTGTGTCAGGGTGTCCTCGTCCACACTGGCGATTGGCGTGAACCAGTCTGCCGGCGCATTGGCATAGCGGGCCTGAATCTGCGCCGCATCCAGGCCGGTGATCTCGCTGAGCGCCTCGAGCATGGCCGGCTCTTGCGCGCTGTCGATCAGCCCGCGCCGCACGCCCAGCGTCAGCCGATCCTGTTGCACGGCCAGTTCTGTGCCGTCGGCGGCATAGATGGCGCCGCGTTGCGGCACCTCGCGCTGCATGACCAGCCGGCCGCGCGATAAACCCGGCAGGATCAGATCGCGCGACCAGATCACGCGCCACGTGTTGCCGCTGAAGCGCAGGCGCATGACGCTGCTGGCCTGAAAGCTGCCCACCAGGATGGTGTCCCATGCGCTCGTGAGCGATGTGGTGGCGATGTCGCCCTCGGTCAGCATTCCCCCGCGCAATTGGTAAGTCACGGTCAGCGCGGTGGCTGTTGCGCGCTCGGCGGCGAAGTTTTGGCGCAGTGTGTCTTTGTCCAGGCCGAATCGCGAAGCTTCGTCCAGCAATTCGTACACCGTCTCGTAATCATCGTCGTTCAGCGCATCGACGAATGCCAGCGCCGCGCCGACAGCCGAGGGCAGCGCCGTGGCCGGCAGTGGGGTAGGAGAGGCTACCGGCGCCGGTGTGTCGGTCAGCTCTGCGCACGAGGCGACCAGCAGGGTCAGAACGAGCCACAGCGCGTTCAGATCTTTTCTGCTCTGGAATGGCCTGCCCCAACTCACGATGGCATTGTAGCGCAGCCTATAATCCCGACACCATGTCAGATCAGGAGTCCGCCCGCAATGCGCTGTATCGCCAGTTGCCTGCCGTGGATGAGCTGCTGCGCGAGGTATCGGACTGGGTGGCTGAGGCAGGGCGATCGCGTGTGGTGGATGCGCTGCGACGCGCGTTGGAGGCGGCGCGCGCTTCGATTGCCGCCGGCTGGCCGGCGCCG
>DAOUDB010000080.1:0-44452 GCA_034431495.1 Thermoflexales bacterium | reverse complement strand
CATTTGTCCACCCGGCGCGAAATCGAGCTGGTGCGCGAGGCCAAATCGCGCGGCGCGCGCGTGACCTGCGAGGCCACGCCGCATCATCTCTTCCTCACGTTGGACTATGAGGCGCAGGCTCAGATGCTTGACGGCCTGCGGTCACACCTGCCGGCCTGCTACGCGATGAATCCGCCGTTGCGCGAACTGGTCGATCTGAGCGCGCTGTGGGATAACCTCGATGTGATTGATTGCATCGCCACCGATCACGCCCCACACACGCTGAAGGAGAAGCGCAGCGCCCATCCGCCGAGCGGGGTGCCCGGCCTGGAAACGCTGTTGCCGTTGTTGTTGACGGCTGCCAATCCCCCCGACGGCCCGGCGCGTCTGAGGTTGCCCGACATCGCGCGCTTGTGCTGCGAGGGGCCGGCGCGCGTGTTTGGCCTGCGCCGCAAAGGTACAATTGCGCCCGGCTATGACGCCGATCTGTGTCTCGTTGATCCCGCCGCGACCTGGACGATTGGCGACAGGCCGCTGTTTTCAAAATGCGGCTGGACACCCTTTGCCGGCTGGCGCGTGCGCGGCGCGGTCAGCCAGACTTTTGTGCGAGGACGCCTTGCGTTTGATGGTCATACCGTCGTTGCCCCGATGGGCAGCGGCCGGCATGTGAGTCCCAATGCGTGAGTCACAGATGCAAAAGCTGGAGTCTGCGCTGCCTGTAGTGCCGGCCAGCACGATGCCCGATGACCTGCCGGCCGATCAGGTGGCGCGCGAAGCTGAACGCGAGTTGACCGCTGCCTCGGTGCGCGAGCGCGTGCTGGTGCTGGTAGGGCTGATTGCGCTCACCCCGCTGGCGCTGCTGGTGGTCGAGTTGCCGGCGCGCAGCGCCACGCTCAGCTTTCTCGGTTCGCCGCTGTCGATCAATCTTTCGACCGACTCGTTGTTGCTCATTCTGATTCCGGTGTTGACGTGCGCCGGCGTGGATTGGGTGTTGCGCGATCACCCCGATGTGCGCGCCGGCGAAGTCCCCTACCTGTTCCCCTTCTGGGTTGCGCCGGCGTTCGCGGCGCTGGCGCTCAGCCTGCTGTTGACGCGCATCCCCACCTGGCCGTTGTGGATCGTCACCCTGCTCATCGGCGTGATCATGATCGCCACGCTGGTCTTTGCCGAATATGTCAGCCTGTCACCCAACGCGCGCGGTTATGCCGTTGCGCGCCTGGCGCTCACCGGCGTCAGCTATGCCATTGCCTTTGCGTTGTTCACGCTCATCTACAGCGCGCGCGAGCGCAGCATCATCAGCGCCACGCTGACCACGCTGATTGCCGCCGGCCTGGCGCTCGATCTGCTTGCGCCGCACATCATTGGCCTGCGGACGGCGGCTGTGTTTGCCGGCATCATCGGCCTGATGGTCGGGCAGACCACCTGGGCGCTCAACTACTGGAACATCTCGAACTGGAGCGCCGGCGTGCTGTTATTGACGGTGTTCTATGTGTTGATCGGCCTGGCCCAGCAATACTTTCAGGATCGGTTGAGCCGCGCCGTGTTAATCGAGTTTGTGGTGGTGGCGCTGGTGGCGCTGGTCGTGGTGTGGCAACTGGCCGGCGTGCGGTAGGGAGTAGTCAGACGGCAGACAACAGACATCAGATGGCAGACATACGCAGGGCTTGTTCCCGCGTTCTGAAAGCCAAGCGCAGGAGATCATGGCAGACGAAATTCTCGTCATCGGAGCGGCGAACCTGGACATCAAAGGGCGTCTGTTTGGCCCGGCGGTAGCCAGCTCATCCAACTCGTGCGCGATCAAGACCAGCTTTGGCGGCGTGGCGCGCAACATCGCCGACAACCTGGCGCGTCTGAGCGTGCCGGTGACCCTGCTCACGGCAGTCGGCAACGATTTCGCCGGCCAAAATATCCTGGACAGCGCCGATGACATTGGGGTGGATGTTTCGCGCGCTCTGGTTATTGAAGATGAGGCGACCGGCACTTATCTGGCGGCGCTCGATCAGACTGGCGAACTTATCCTGGGGCTGGATGATCTGCGCGTGCTGCGCCACATCACGCCGGACTATCTGCGTCTCAACCGCGACGCCTTCCGCGAGTGCTGCATGGTCGCGCTCGACATGAATCTGAGTGGTGAGGCGACGCTGGCTGCCATTCACCTGGCCCGCGAGTACGGCAAACCTATCTGTGTTGATCCCACCTCGACACCGCGCGCACGCAACCTGCGCCCACACCTGCACCTGCTGGATCTCATCACCCCCAACATCGCGGAAGCAGAAGCGTTGCTGGGCTGCGACCCCATACAAGATTCCGATCAGGCATTGCAGGCTGCGCGCAAGCTGGTGGGACTGGGCGTCGATCGCGTGGTGATTACCCAGGCCGAGCGCGGCGCGTGCTATGCCACGGTGGATGAGAGCGGGCAGTTCCCGGCGTTGAAGTGCGCGATTGTGGACACCACCGGCGCCGGCGACGCGCTCACCGCGCTGGTCATCTTCGGCATGAGCGAAGGGTTTGGCATGGCCGAGTCACTGC
The DNA here is from genome assembly GCA_034431495.1 of Thermoflexales bacterium. GTDB lineage: Bacteria > Chloroflexota > Anaerolineae > J036 > Brachytrichaceae > Roseilinea. Next base: position 41,944 of record DAOUDB010000080.1, on the reverse strand, counting down.
AACTGGGCCTGCGCGCGGCCGCCCTCACCCTGCAATCGCCCGAAACGGTAGCCCCTGAACTGAGTTTGGATCGTCTCTATGGGATGGAATGATAGATCCGCTGGCAATCCTCATTTCGTTTGTCTACGTCTTTGTAACCCTGGGCCTCGCCGAGGCGCTGCGGCGCGCGCTCCGGCTGGGCGTGGAATTCACCCGCAAGGTGGTGCACATCGGCGTGGGCATGTGGGCCTTTGGCACGGCGGCCCTGTTCAGCAGTGCGTGGGCAGCCATCGTTCCGCCGGCCGCCTTTGTCGTCATCAACTATGTGTCCTATCGCCGCAATCTGTTTCAGGCCATGGAATCAGCGGACAAGTCGAACCTGGGCACAATCGTCTTCCCGCTGGCATTCATCGCCATGACCTTGATCTTCTTTGATCGGTCAAAAGCGCTGTTTGTCGCATCGCTCATGCCGCTGACGTGGGGCGATTCGTTTGCGGCCATCGTCGGGCAACGCTGGGGCCGGCATCGCTTCACCATCGCCGGCGCTGCGCGCAGCTGGGAGGGGACGCTGGCGATGCTGGCGCTGTCGTTCGTCAGTGTGGCGCTCACGCTGCTGGTGTTCGGGTGGCCGGCTGATGTCGCTCTGCTCTATGCAATGCTGATGGCGTTTGTGTCTGCGCTGGCAGAGGCCATTAGCCCGGCCGGCCTGGACAACCTGACCATCCCCGGCGCAGGTGTGCTGTTGTGGGCGTTGATCGGCCTGCTGTTGCGAAACGTGGTGGACTGAATGGGCGCGCTGGATGCCCTGTGGCTGGTGTTGCCGGATCGCGTCGCGTCCGGCCGCATCCTGATCGAGGGCGACCGCATCTCGGCGATCGAGCGGGAGTCAGAATACAGAAGTCAGAAGCCAGAAGTCAGAAGCCAGAAGTCAGAAGCCGGAATACGCAACACGCAATACGCAATACCCAACGCGCAACACGCCGAATCCCAAATCCAAAACCCCGAATCCAAAATCGCCTTGCCCGGCCTGATCAACGCGCACACGCACCTCGAACAGACCTTCATGCGCGGCTACAGCGCCAATCGCTCGCTGCTGGACTGGCTGAAGCATTGCATCTGGAAATTGCAGGCCGCCATGACGGTCGAGGATGTGCGACTGGCCTGCATGCTGGGCATGATCGAAGCGCTGCGCGGGGGCGCAACCACCGTCGTCCATCATTTCAAATTGCCTGTGACGCCGCGCCACACAGAAGCTGTGTTGCAGGCCGCCGGGCAGATTGGCATCCGCCTGGCGCTGGCGCGCGCGTGGAACGACCGCGGCGCCAATGCGGAATCCCCAGACGCTATTCTGGCCGACTTCGACCGGCTGTATGCCGAATGGCACGGCGCGGCAAACGGGCGCATCACCATCGCCAACGGCCCAATCACCCCCTGGCGCTGTTCGGCAGACATGCTGCGCCGAACCATCGAGCTGGCGCGTCGGCATGGCGCACTCACCGTGTGCCATGTCAGCGAGACGCGCGACGAGGTGGCCTTAACTGTTCAGGACACCGGCCGCCGGCCCGTGGAATGGTTCGATGCGCTGGGCGTGCTGGGGCCGGACTTTCATCTGATTCATGGTGTGTGGCTGTCCGAAGCCGAGCGCGACATACTGGCCCGGCGGGGTGTCGCTGTGGTGCATTGCCCGGCTGCCAACATGATTCTGGCGTCGGGCGTCGCCCCGGTGACCGAACTGTTGCGCCAAGGGGTGACGGTGGCGCTGGGCACCGACGGCCCGGCCAGCAACGACGGCCAGGACATGATCGAAACCATGCGGCTGGCTGCCTATCTGGCGCGCGTGACCACCCTCGACCCACAGGCGCTGCCGCCGCGTCAGGTGATCGACCTGGCCACCGCGCACGGCGCGCGCGCAGTGGGCAACTATGACCTGGGCCGGCTATCCCCCGGCGCGAAGGCTGATCTGATCACGCTCGACCTGAACGCCACGCACATTCAACCAATCGGCGACCCGCTCTCGGCGGTGGTGTATAACGCGCGCGGCAGCGACGTGGACACCGTGATCGTGGATGGGCGCGTGTTGATCGAGGACAAGCGGGTGCTGGGGCTGGACGAAGCTGCGTTGCTGGATGAGTGCCGCGACCGCGCCGCGCATCTGGCCCGGCGGGCCGGTGTAGAGATTTGACGCTGGGATGTATGAGGAGACAGTCATGGAGTTTGATTTGCTTGTGACGGGCGGCATGGTGGTGACGGCAGACGCAACCTTTGCCGCAGACATCGGCGCGCGCGCCGGCAAAATCGCCGCGCTGATGCCATCTTCTCTGTCAGATGAAGCCGGCCATGCCCAATCGTCAATCGTCAATCATCAATCGTCAGTCGTGATCGATGCGTCTGGTTGTTACGTGCTGCCGGGCGCTGTTGATGGTCATGTGCACTTGCAGATGCCGACCGGCGTTGGCTACACCGCCGACGACTGGGCAGTCGGCACGCGCGCAGCGGCCCTGGGTGGCACGACCTGCATCATTGATTTCGTGGAGACCGAGCCGGGCGAGCGGCTGACTGACGCGCTGGCCAAACGGCTCGACGAAGCGCGCGCGGCGGTGATTGACTTTGGCCTGCACATGACTGTTCAACCTGACGAGCATCCGATTGCCGGCATCCCGCGCCGGGTGAGTGCCCGGCGTCTTGCCGAGATGTCCGAGGCGTATCAGGCCGGCTGCGCCAGCTTCAAGCTCTACATGGCCTATCCCGGCTTTCAACTCAGCGACGGCGACCTGTTCCGCGCGCTGCGCAACGTGGCCGAACTCGACGGCATAGCGTGCATCCATGCCGAAAACGGCGATGTGATCGAGGCGCTGCGCGAGGCTGTTGTCGATCACCCGGAACGCGCCATTCACCATGCGCGCACCCGCCCGCCGGCCAACGAGTACGAGGCCGTGACGCGCGCGGTTCTGTGCGCCGAGTTGAGCGGCGCGCGCGTGATGATCTTTCACGTCGGCTGCGAAGCAGCAGCCCGCGTGATCGCAGACGCAAAACTGCGCGGCAACGCGCGTGTGTTTGGTGAAACCTGCCCGCACTATCTCACGCTGACCGAGGACGCGCTGGCGCGCGACGATGGCCGGCTATGGGTGTGCGCGCCCCCGCTGCGGCCGCAGACTGACCAGGATGCAATGTGGCGCCTGTTGGCGTCGCGCGCGCTGGATGTGGTGGGCACCGATCATTGTCCCTTCACGCGGGCGCAAAAAGATGCCGGCAAGCAGGACTCTCGGCGCGCGCCCGGCGGCATTCCCGGCATCGAAACGCGACTGGGGCTGCTGCACGAGTTCGGCGTGTGCCGCGGTCGCCTCACGCTCAACGACTGGGTGCGGGTGTGCTGCGCCCGGCCGGCAGAGGTGTATGGGCTGGCCGGCAAAGGGCGCATTGCTGTTGGTTACGACGCCGATCTGGTCATCTTCGACCCGACCCTGCGCAAGACGCTGGCAGCCGGCGAGTTGAACTCAGCCATCGACTGGTCGGCCTATGAGGGAGTGACCTGTACTGGCTGGGCGCGCGATGTGATCGCCCGCGGCGACGTGGTCGTGCGCGATCAACGCTGGATTGGCCGGCCAGGGCGGGGGCAGTTTGCGCGACGCGCTTTCGCCAGCGACACACGCACGGTCGATCCGGCGACGCGCTTCAGATGAACATGTACCCGCTGCCGCGCAGGTTGATGATGCGGTGCGCCGTTTCGGGAAACTGCTCCAGCTTGTTGCGCAGCCGCATCATGTGCGGGCGCAGCAGTTTGACGCCTTGGTTCACATCCATGTCCGGTTGGTTGAACGCCGCGGCGATCAACTCCTCCAGTAGCACGGTGCGATTGTGTTTGTTCAGCAGCAGATCAAACATGCGACCTTCGACGGGACTCAAACGCAGGTAGCCACTGCTCACATAGATGATGTGGATGGCCGGGTCCCAATGGAAGCCCGGCATCGTAATCAGCGTTGAGGACGCGGCCCTGGCAGTGCTCATCGCGGGCATCTCTGGGCGGCGCGCTTGTTTGCGGGATTGCATGGCTACCCGCTCGGCGAGAATGCGGGCGCGAATCTCACGTTGAAAATCGGGATCACTGGCAAGCAGGTAGTCGGAGGCTCCGTATTTCAGCGCCTTCACCACTGTGTGGATATCGGTCCCGTTCTGATCGAACATCAGGATGGCGGGCACATCAACTCTTTGTTCCTGCAACAGCGCAAGGAGCGGAATGCCTCCTGCTTGTATCTCGGCTACCAGCAGCGTAGCCCCTCCGGCGTCGCGCGTGGCCTGGATCGCCGCCATCGTGGCTGCGATGGAGCGTGTCAGCTGGATTTTGCAGCCTGCTTCACTCAACCCCTTCTCAATGGCTCGATCGGGCTGATCGTCGGCCATAAGATAAACAACATTGCACGACATCTGAACACCTCACACAACTGTCATAGAGTGCGCGAAAAACTAGACGGACGGCCAGCAAGCACTGCGGTATGGCCATATTACCAGCATCTTAGATTGTGGCTGAGTATACCGTCATCTTGTCCATTGCGCTGCAATCTCAGCGTGACAGGCTCTATTCAATAGCGTGTTCGCGCTTAATATTGCTCTCGCTGCGACGGTGAGCATTTCCCGCACCCAAGCCATGTCCGGAAATAACACGCCAGCCCAAGCAATCCACCTGTCGCATCAAACAGTATGACATCTGTAAGCGAGCCATTTCGCCCTGAGACAAAAGATTGATGAAACTCATCGCTGCATGCATAGCCGATCAGAATCGCGTAACAGGCAATGATCCTGCTCCTTGTCAGCGACCCCTGATCGGGCGTTGCCGAACGTAACAGGGACACCATCAGTACTGCATAAGCAGTGATGTGTCCGGCCTTCTTGAGAACAACGTCGAGCACGGGGTCATCTGCTGAGGGCAGGGAAGGTTGAGCCGACATCAGGAAGATGACGCTCATCCACCCCAAAGGGAGAAGAAGTCGTCTCAAAATCCGCATTGTGGGCCAGCCGCGCCAGGAACGTAACATTGTGATATTCTAACCAGGAAAGCAGGTTACATTCTTCAGAAGAGGCAGAACAGACAGGATCGGATCCAAATGTAGTGGCGTCCAGTCGGCCGTCATGATCCCATTTGTGCGTCCCCGCGTCAACGCCATTGCCGTCGGAGTCACGATAGAATCTTGTTGCGCTCAAGCACATCCCCCAGAAACCGGCACTTTTTTGGATAGAATGCATCTAAGTTGAAGCAAATTGAAGACAAACGCTTTGTAGTTCACGAGGTAACGACATGACGGAGAAACTTGCAATTATCGGCGCCGGCCCGGCAGGATTGACGGCTGCTTTGTATGCCGGGCGCGCCTTTCTGGAGCCGCTGGTGTTTGTCGGCCCGGCTTTTGGCGGCCAAATTGCCACCACCACCGAGGTCGAAAACTTCCCCGGCTTTCCCAACGGCCTGCAAGGCCCAGAGTTGACCGAAGCCATGCGCGCCCAGGCCGAGCGTTTTGGCGCGCGCATGGTCGAAGAAACTATCGAGTGGGTTGATCTGAGCAAGCCGCCTTTCAAGCTGGCTTCGTCGAGCAATCGCTATGAAGTCGAAGCGGTCATCATCGCCACCGGCGCGACGCCGCGCAAGTTGGGCGTGCCGGGCGAGGATCAATTTGTAGGACGCGGCGTCTCATACTGCGCGACATGCGACGGCTTTTTCTTCCGCAACAAGGAGATCATGGTCGTCGGCGGTGGCGACAGCGCCTTCCAGGAAGGCTTGTTCCTCACCAAGTTTGGCTCGCGGGTGCGCATTGTGCATCGCCGCGATGAGTTTCGCGCTGGCGCGACGCTTCAGGCTCGCGCCATGGAGAACCCCAAGATCGAGTTTGTCAAGAGCGCGATCATCGAGCGCATCGAAGGTAATGGCAAGGTGCAAGAGGTCGTGTTGCGGAATGTCAAAACCGGCACCGTCGAGACAACGCCGGTGGACGGTGTATTCGTCTTCATCGGCCATCAGCCCAACACAGAGCTGTTCCGGGGCCAGCTCGAGATGGATCATGAGGGGTATCTGAAAGTTGACTCGCGTCTGCACACCAGTGTGCCCGGCGTGTTCGCCGCCGGCGAAGCGCACGACAACTGGTTCAAGCAGGCCATCACATCGGCCGGCTTTGGCTGCATGGCCGCCATGGAAGCAGAGAAGTACCTGGCCAACAAATAGACGGCCTGTTTGCCCCTCATCACAACCCATATCCATGACCGATTCACTGCGCCCAGATTCGCTCGGCGATTTGCTTGACACAGCGATTGCGCTGGCGCGCGGCGCCGGCGCAATTCTGCTCGATGGCCTGCGCCAGATTCGCGCCGGCAACGGCGGCGCGGTGCGCTTCAAGAGCGGGCCGGGCGATGTGGTTACCGAATACGATCAGCGCAGCGAGGACTTCATCGTTGCTGAGCTGCGTCGGCGCTATCCCGCCCATGCCATTGTTGGCGAAGAGGGCGGCGCATACGCTGCCGGTGGGCCGGCTGCTGCCCCGGCTTATGCCCCGGCTTCTGCCCCGGCCCGTTACGAATGGCAGATCGATCCATTGGACGGCACGACCAACTTCTCGCACGGCTTTGCACTGTTCAGCGTGTCGATCGGCCTGCTGATCGATGGGGTTCCGGCGGTTGGCGTGGTGTACAGCCCGGCCACGAACGATCTGTACGCAGCCGCGCGCGGCCTGGGCGCCACGTGGAATGGCCGGCCCATCCGGGTGTCTTCCGTCGATGCGCTGGAGCGCGCCCTGCTCATCACCGGCTTCCCCTACGATTACGCCCGCAGCCCGCACAACAATCTGCGCGCCTTCGACGCTTTCAATCGCCGGTCGCAGGCGGTGCGGCGCATCGGCTCGGCGGCGCTCGACTTGTGCCTGGTGGCCTCTGGCCAGATGGACGGCTACTGGGAAACGAAGATCAAGCCACACGACATCGCTGCCGGCATTGCCATCGTGCGCGAGGCCGGCGGCGTCGTCACCGACAGCGCCGGCCGCGACGCCATGTTGACCACCGGCGATATTGTGGCCAGCAACGGGCTGATTCAGCCGGCCATGCTCGATGTGCTCAGCACGATCCAGACCTGAGAACGGACTCATGTTGTCATGAGATAGTTCGGCCTGGATACCATCATGAGCACTGAACCGATCACAGCCCCGAATCGCGTGCCGCTGGCCTCTGACGCAAGGCCGGAGGACAACTGCCCCTATGTGGCAAGTGGCCCGACTACGCTGCGTTGCGCCAGGTGCAACCGCCCCCTGATGCCCAAAGACGCCCGGCGCACGCCTACGGGCTATGTCTGTCCTTACTACATCAAGGCCCGCGTGGCCACGTTCTACAACGCCCAACCGATTCACTATGTGATCGGCGGGGCGATTGCGCTGGCGCTGGGCGCGCTGGGCGGATTTGTGCTGCAATTGGTGGGCGGCATCGGCTTTTTCGCCATCATTCTGTCTGCGTTTGTCGGCCCGATTGTGGGCGGTGTGGTAGCCGAGGCGATCCGGCGCGCGCTGGGCAAAACGCGCGGGCAATATATGTGGCTGGTAGCAGCCATTTGCATGGGCATTGGCGCGGCCTACTTCACCATACTGCCGCCCATTGTGTTCTTGCTGGCCGGCTCGCCGCGCTTCCTCTTTGCGCTGATCCCGACGCTGGGGCTGGCACTGGCCATCGGCGCACTAGTGGCTCGTATGCGCGTCTAGCAAATGCGCGGCAGTTGTTCGCCGCTCATCATGTCCACGATGCGCGAGGCGCCGATGCGGCTCTTCAGGGTCACCAGGCCGGGCCGGCCTTCTGCGTTGACGCTGCCAATCTGCGCTGCGCCCCGACCCAGGGGATGCGCTTGCAAAATCTCCAGCGCCCGCTCGGCGTCCTGCGGCGCGACGAATGCGACCAGCCGGCCTTCATTCGCCACATAGAGCGGATCGAATCCCAAAATCTCGCATGCCGCGCGCACGTCATCGCGCACCGGGATGCGCGCCTCCTCGATGGTGAGGCTGACCTGAGCGACCCCCGCGATCTCGTTCAGGGCGCTGGCCAGCCCGCCGCGTGTCAGGTCGCGCAGACAGTGAATTTCAATCCCTGCGTCGAGCAACGCTTGCACCAGGCCGTTGAGGGGGGCGGAATCGCTTTCGATGGCGCTCTCGAATTCCAGCCCTTCGCGCACGGCCATGATCGCCATGCCATGCCGGCCCAGGTCGCCGTTCACCAGCAACACGTCGCCCGGCTGAACGGACTGTGGCGTGATGCGCAGATCGTGCTCGATCACGCCGACGCCGGCGGTGTTGATGAACAGGCCGTCGGCCTTGCCGCGATCCACTACTTTCGTGTCGCCGGTGACGATCTGCACGCCGGCGCGTTGCGCCGCCTGCTGCATGGATTGGACGACGCGCCACAGCGTGTCCATCGGCAGCCCTTCTTCGATGATGAAGCCGGCGCTCAAGTACAGCGGGCGCGCGCCGCACATCGACAGGTCGTTGACCGTGCCGTGGACGGCCAGCGAGCCGATATCGCCGCCGGGGAAGAACAGCGGATGGATGACGTAGGAATCTGTGGTGAACGCGACGCGCGCCGGGCTGTTCAGCGTGAAGACCGCGCCATCATGCCGCGTGTCCAGCGTTGGATTGCCGAACGCGCCGAGCATGATCTTTTCGATCAGCATGTGCGACAGCTTGCCGCCGCCGCCGTGCGCCAGCAGCACCGTCGGATAGTCGGAGATCGGAATCGGGCAAGAGAGGGTAAAGGGTGTGGCAGCGTCCATAGGGCCGGCAGATCACACGCGCGCCGGCTCGCCGGCCGGCCTGCGATACAGATAGTAGGCGGCGCAAGCGCCTTCGGATGACACCATGGGCGCGCCGAGCGGGCGCTCCGGCGTGCAGCGCGTCCCGAAGGCCGGGCATTGATCCGGCTTCTTCACGCCTTGCAGCACCAGGCCGGCGATGCATTCGCTGGATTCCTCCACGTTGCGCCCGGTCAAATTGAAACGCCGCTCTGCGTCGAACTCGGCGTAAGGCGCGCGCAGCGCGTAGCCGCTGCTGGGAATCTCGCCGATGCCGCGCCACACGCGCGGGCCGATCTCGAACACCTCGTGGATCAGTTTCTGCGCCTGCGGGTTGCCTTCTCGGCGCACTACGCGCGCATACTGGTTTTCGACCTCGGCGCGGCCTTCTTCCAGTTGTCGCACGCACATGTAAATGCCCTGCAGGATGTCCACCGGCTCGAAGCCGGTGACCACGATCGGTGTGTGGTAACGTTGCGCGATCGGCTCGTACTCGGTGTAGCCCATCACGGCGCACACGTGGCCGGCAGCCAGGAACCCCTGCACCTGATTCTGTGGCGCGGACAAAATGGCTTCCATCGCCGGCGGCACCAGCACGTGCGACACCAGCAGGGAGAAGTTGGCAATGCCCTGTTGCCGGGCGGCATAGACGGCCATCGCATTGGCCGGCGCGGTGGTCTCGAACCCGACGGCGAAAAAGACGACCTGTCTGGCCGGGTTGTCGCGCGCGATCTTCAGGCAATCCATCGGCGAGTAGACGATGCGCACATCTGCCCCCGCTGCTTTGGCAGACAGCAAATCTCTCCCCGTGCCGGGCACGCGCAGCATATCGCCGAACGAGCACAAAATTGTGTCTGGCCGCCCGGCAATCTCGATCGCCTTGTCGATCAGATCGACCGGCGTCACGCACACCGGGCAGCCCGGCCCATGCACCAGGGTCAGGCTGGCCGGCAGCAACTCGTCGATGCCGAATTTGACGATGGCATGCGTCTGCCCGCCGCAAATCTCCATGATTGTCCAGGGCCGGGTGGTGATGCGGGCAATGGCCTGCGCGTACTGGCGCGCCGTCTCTGCGTCGCGGTACTCGTCCAGGTACTTCATTGTGCTTCTGGCGCAGAAGCGGGCCGGCCTGACCTGTCTTCCAGTTCGGCCAGCTCACCCATCTCCTTGAGATATTCGAACACCTGGTTGGCTTCGGCTTCGTCGATCGTGTTGAGGGCAAAGCCGACATGCACGATCACATAGTCATCCACTTTGGCGTCTGGCACGTAGGCCAGGTTCACATCCTTGACGATGCCGCCGAAGTTGACTTTGGCCATTCGCATCAGGGGGTCGTCGCCGCTAATGCTCACAATCCGTCCTGGAACAGCTAGGCACATCTCACATCACTCCTGAGGAGGTTACAGATCACAGACTACACGTGACAGATCACCGATGATGGGCCGTACGGTGCACATCGTCAATCGTCAATCCAATCAATCGTCAATCGGCCTCAACGCGGCCAACGGCTTGTAAGTGTACCTGATGCCGGCAACAGACCCCCACCTGCCTTCTGTCTATTGTCTGCGCTCTGTTATCCGCCATCTGCCATCTGTCAACGCGCCACCGCCACCTGCCCCAGCGCGATCCCGCCATCGTTGGTTGGCACGCGCTGATGCCAGTACGGCCGGAATCCCTCATCGCGCAGGCGCTGGACGACGCGCTCGAGCAGATAGCAATTCTGGAAGCAGCCGCCGCTCAACACGACGCGCGGCTCGTTGGCCTGGCGCGCCATCGCCACGATCATCTCTGCCAGCGCGTTGTGAAAGCGCGCGGCCAGCAAACTCAATTCAGGATTGACGAATTCAGAATTGACGATTGGGGATTGACGATTGAGCGTGCGCGCATCGTCGATGACGGCCTGGACCAGCGGCGCCCAGTCGATCTGGATTTTCGATTTTGGATTTTGGATTTTGGGTTGCCCATCGCCCACCTCGGAATCCAAAATCTCCAAATCCACAATCGAAAAGGGGTACGCTTCGTCGGTGCGCAGATCGTCGATGGCAAATTCCAGCGCCATGGCGGCCTGGCCCTCGTAATTGAGGCGTTGGCGCAGGCCGGCCAGCGAGGCAATCGCGTCGAACAGCCGGCCGGCGCTGGTGGTCACCGGCGCGTTCACATGCTGCTTCAGCGTCTGCCGCAGCAGCGCGCGCTCGGCCGGCGCGAAGGCGGCCACCGGCGCCAAATCCGTCATCTCCCACACCGCATCGCCGAACATCTCGAACAACACGCCCAGCGCCACCCGGCGGGGTTCTTTAACCGCCAGATCGCCGCCGGGCAGGCGGAATGGTCGCAAATGGCCGATCCGCTCGAACAACAGGCCGACCGGGGCATCGACGCCCGCCGGCGTGACGCGCAGAAACTCCCCGCCCCAGATCGTCCCATCCGGCCCGTAGCCTGTGCCATCCCACGACACGCCCAGCGCCGGGCCGTTCAAATCGTTCTCGGCCATGCACGCCGCCACGTGCGCCAGATGGTGCTGCACGCGAATCAGTGGCAGCCCGCGCTCCTGAGCGTAGGTCTCGGCAAAGCGCGTCGAAAGATAGTCGGGGTGCAGGTCGCACGCTACCACGTCGGGTGTGAATTCGTACAGCCGGCTCAGGCTGTCGATGACGCGGCAAAATGCCTCGTAGGCTTGTGTCGTTTCCAGATCGCCGATGTGCTGGCTGATGAACACGTTGTCGCCGATGGAGAGGGCGATGGTGTTCTTCAGGTGCGCGCCTACGGCCAGAATCGATTTTGGATTTTCGATTTTGGATTTTGGATTGGCGCGCGGTGAGTCGGCGTCGACGGCGACACGTTTGCTGTCTGTGATCTGTGATCTGTCGTCGGTCGTCTGACCAATCTGCACCGGCAACGGCGCGTAGCCGCGCGCCCGGCGTATGACCATCTCGCGCCCCGCCACCACGCGCGCGATGGAATCATCTACATGGCGCACGATGGGCCGGTTGTGAACCAGAAACAGGTCGGCGATGCCGGCCAGCCGTTTCAGCGCCTCGTGCGCGTCGATGCAGATCGGCTCGTCGGATAGATTGCCGCTGGTTGCCACGATCGGGAAGTTCAGCTCGGCCAGCAGCAAATGGTGCAGTGGCGTATAGGGCAGCATTACGCCGAGGTATGGGTTTGGCGGCGGCGCGACTGCTGGGGAGATGGCGCCGGCGCTGTCTGCGCGCCGGCGCAGCAGGACGATCGGCGACTCCGCAGAACGCAGCAGCCGCGCCTCCAACTCGTTGACGTGGCACAGCGCCTCGACATGGCGCACCGCCTCGGACTCCGGGCCATGCGCCCAGGGAACCATCAGTGCAAAGGGCTTTTCTTCGCGGTGTTTGCGCCGGCGCAACAACCGCACGGCGTCGTCGTTGCGCGCATCTACCATCAGATGAAAGCCGCCCAGTCCCTTGACCGCCACAACGCGGCCCTGCCGAATCGCGGCGGCTGCGCTCAACAGCGCCTGATCCTGGCTGCACAGTGCGCGGCCATCCGCATCCCACAATTCAAGGCGCGGCCCGCACACCGGGCAGGCGTTGGGCTGGGCGTGAAAACGGCGATCGCGCGGGTCGGTGTATTCGGCCTGGCAGGCGGGGCACATCTGGAAAATGCGCATCGATGTATTGGGCCGGTCGTAGGGCAGCGCCTCGATGATGCTGTAACGCGGCCCGCAGTTGGTGCAATTGGTGAAGGGATAGCGATAGCGCCGGTTGGCGGGATCGAAAATCTCGCGCCGGCAGTCCGGGCAGGTTCCCAGGTCTGGCAGCACCAGCGCCGTTTTGTGGCCGGCATCCTCGCTGTGCCGGATCTCGAACGTTGTGAAGCCGGCTGCGTCCAGGTATGCGGCCTCCAGGCTTTGGATGACGGCATGCGGTGGCTTCTCCGGCTCGATGCGCAGCAGAAAGGTGTCCAGTTCAGCTTTGCTGCCCTCTACTTCGATGAACACCCCCTGCGCGTTGTTGATGACCCAGCCGGCCAATCCCATTTCGCTGGCCAGCCGGTAGATGAAGGGCCTGAAACCTACACCCTGAACTGCGCCCCGGATGACTACCCGCAGACGTATCAACCGATCCTCTTGCATCGGCGGCATGATAATCGATGCGTGTGGGGCAAGCCAGCGGCTTGCCCCACAAACATATTGCCCCACGCAAAAAGCGCCCTCAGCGATTGCGCTCGAAGACCACGAAGCGGTACGTCACCAGGCCGGCCTTCAGGCACTGTTGCAATGCCAGGCTGCCCACTGTGCTGCGCCAGTAAGCCCACGGCAACCAGGCCGCTCTGCCCAGCCGAATCAGCGCATGCATAAGCCGGCCGGGCCAGTTCAACACACGCAAGTCTGGCGTCAGGTCGCGGTCGCTCACAGGCGAGAATCCATGCCGGCCGGCCATTTCCGTCACCTGTGTTACAGACGACAGACCCGGCACATGCCAGCCGGCCTGAAAAGCCTCCACCCACAGCCGTTCATCGGCTGTAAGGCTGTTCGAAGCGCCGCGCGCAGATAGAAAATCGTCGCACAGCGCCAGCCGTCCGCCGGCCCGCATGATGCGGGCGACCTGCTCAAAGTAGCGCGCTGGCGCCGGCGCGTGGATGAAGGCCTCGATGGAAAAGACGACATCCGCCGGCGGCAGGTCGGGCAATGCCAGAAAATCGGCTTCGATAAAGCGGCAGCGCGCGTCGAGGCCTAGCCGGGCCGCGTGTTCACGGGCCAGCCGGGCTTGCAGGGGGCTGACGGTGACGCCGGTGGCGCGCAGGGCATTGTCCAGCCGGGACGCCAGATAGAACAGGCTGCCGCCGATGCCGCATCCCAGATCGACCACATGCAGCGCTTCGCCCGGCCGGCGCAGGCATGCGATCTGTTCGAGCACCAGCCGACTGGAATAGTTCAGCGCCTGTTCGATTGTGCTCACGCCTGCGGCCCACACAGCCCGACGAATGGCGCGTGCCCGGCCTCCTGCGCCCAGCGCGAGAAACAGGCGTGTGTTGTGTTCATAGTAGGCGCGAACGTCTGATGTGTTCATGCCGCCAATGACAGAAAAATACGCGGCGCGCTGGTATAGCGCGCCGCGCGTAGCAACAGCACAATGACCGCCCAGGCCGGCTACACATCCCAGACGTCGTCTTCGCGGACAGGGTCCGCAGAGACTCGCGGCGTCGGCGGATGATTGTCTTTCGACACCGGCTGATACGCGGCATCGGGCCGGCGCGCCGGGCGAATGATCAACCGGTCCTCTTCCATGATGATTTCAACTTCGTGGTCGGGGGAAAGCCGGTCGAGCCAGATCTGGGGAATACGAATTGCGGCGGCGTCGCCCATTCGTACAACAGGCAGTCGGGTCACTGTGTTCATGGTTTCACCTGCTTCAACGAAACGCTCACAATCTGCCCTGATTGTATACCGCGACGGTCAAGGGAGAGTGCATTCATGAATAGGGGCAAAACCCTCCCGCAGCTTGCTCGCCCAGGTGGCAGCAGACTTGTGGGAGGATGTCGCTGATGTGCCGATCAGGAGATGATGCCGGACACGGCCAGCAGACCGATCGGCACCAACAGCCAGCCGATGATCATGTGCAGGCGCATGTAGTGGCGCGCGAACCGCCGATGGGGTTTTGGTTCCCATACACTGGCCATCTTGAGGTCGAAGAAAGGCAGAAACAGGCTCAGGCTGTACCACAACGGGTTGTAGTAGCGGTCGCTGTGGTCCGGGTTGATTGGCTGCATGCCGTCCTTGCGCCAGAACACGGCGGACCCAAACACAACGAATATCGCGCCCCATACCAGCGCCCGACCCGGCGCGCGCCCGAATCCAACGAAAATATCCAATAGCACATTCCAGACCCATTCCACAGACAGGGGTTGCAGCAGTTCAGCCCGCGCGCGCCATTGCCGGGCTGTGAAGACCATGTCGGCCAGATCAGAGTAGCCCTGCTGCTTCAGGTAGTTTTCGAGGGTGGCATATGTCTGCACACTATAGGCCGACTTGTTGGCGAGGTCGAGCATTGCCATCCAGTTGTGCGCTCCGCCATCGTCCGGGCTGACGGCGATGTCCTGATAGGCCATTCCGTCGAGACGAAAGTCTTGCTGCGCTGCCGGCCATGACACCTGGCCCAGAGCCAGGTTGAGAAAGCTGGCATGGTCGAGGTCGGCAGTCTCGGTGATGACCAAATTGGTGAGACGAGCCGGCCCCTCCACCTGAAGGCGTGTCGCAAGCCACTGCTGGAGGGACAGGTTCTGCAGCCGGAGTTCGCGTCGCACGATGGTGTGCGATAGATCCAGATGGGACAGGGACAGCATGTTGCCGGCGGATGCCTCAAGGAATAAGTCCTGGACAGACGCATAGTTCAGGTGCACCGGCCCGGCAAATTCCGTGTTGCGAAATATGACCGAGCCGGCGACCCGAATTCCTTCGAGGTTGATCGTCTGGCCGGGGCCGGTGAACCGGGCATCGACAGCGCTGAACCGGCCTCCGATGCTGGCATTTGCCAGGCTGACTTCGCCAGCGAAAAACGCCTGATCCACGAAAAACATGCTGCCGGTTTGCATTGCCCAGAAGGTGACCGACCTTTCGGGGTTGGTGAAACGCGCCTCGCGCGCTTCGAGGTTTTTGCCCACCTCCGCATAGCCAAAGTCGGCTGTTGCGGTCATAGCGATGTTGTTCATGAAGACCGACTCGCCAACGCGCAGGCCGTTGAAGTTTGCGCGGCGAGCCGGGTTGGTGAACTGCGCGCCATCGGCATCCAGTTGCGCGCCCAGCGTCACCGCGCCAAAGTTGAGATCGCCGTCGAAGATGGTGTGGTTCAGGGTGGTCGAGCCGCCCACGCGCATGCTGTTGAAGTTTGTTTCCGTTGTTGTGTTGACGAACTCGGCCCGATCCAGTTCGATGTTGCGGCCAAAGGTCGTGTGGCCGAAGTCTGCGCGCGAGCGGAAGATAGAGTCGCGGAAGAAGCCGGTCTGGCCGACGCGCAGGCCGTTGAAGTTGGACTCGACGGCCGGGTTGGTGAACTGCACCCGCACCGCGTCGAACTGGCCGCCAACAAACGCGTTTTTGAAGTTTGCCGGCCCGTCGAAGACGGCATCGATGAGGAATGCGTCATACCCGACCCGCATGTCTGCAAAGTGGGCAGGTTTCGTCGCGTGCAGGAAGCGCGCGTCGGTTGCCTCCAGGTTGCCGGTGATGTTGACGAAGCTGAAGTCCGCTTCGCCGCCGGCGCTGATGTGCCGCAGAAACAGCGAGTCGCCAACGCGCGCGCCGCTGAAACTCAAGTCGCTCTCGGGGGTGGCGAGGCGGGTGTCGTTCAGGTAGACATTGCGGCCGACATTGGCATAGCCGAGATCGAGGCTGGCCGTCACGACGGCTCGCCGGAAGAACACCGAGCCGCCAACGATGACCGAATTGAGACTGATCGTTTCGCCAGCGGCGGCGAACACCGTGTCGTCAAGGCTGAGTTGGTTGCCGATGGTCATGAAGCCCAGATCGGCTGGACCGTCGAACACGGCTTGATCGAACAATGCCACCGCCGCTACACGCAGGCTGTTAAAGCTGACTCCGTCTCCGGTGTGCGCAAAGTGCGCGTCCATCATGTTCAAGTTGTCGCCGATGACAGCAGATCCAAAGTCGACCGAGGCCGTGAAGACCGCGCCTGTGAACACCGTCCGCTTGCCGACGTGCATACCGTTGAAGTAGGCAATCTGGCGCGCGTTGGTGAACTCAGTGTCGCTGGCTTCGAATACGTCGGCGATTTCGGCGCTGCCGAAGTCGGCCAGGCTATCGAACCGCGCGCCGCGCAACATCATGACGCCGGCCACTTTCACGCGGTTGAAGTCCGCGTCCTGCTCGAAGTGACTGCCCTCGAAGGACAGGTCGTCTTCAAACTGGGCGTCGAATAGTGTGACCGGCTGCGTGAACCGGCAATAATCCAGCCACAGCTCGCGCGGAACTTTGGCGTTTTCCAGGTCCAGGCGCTCGACGAAGACGGCGTGAGCGATGCGCACGCCCTGGCTGGGAATGGCGACGCTCGGATTGGCGCCCAGGATCAGGTCGCGCACGAAGCTTGCGCTCAAAACGCGGCCGGCTTCGTCGGGGAACTGCTGTTCAAGATCGGCAAGCCGTCCTTCGGCCACCTGCTGCAACACCCATGCTTCTGCCTCGGGGTTGGGCTGGAGTGAGCTATGCTCCGGGTCGCCTGACTGGGCCTGAGCGATCGAGTCTCGCGCGAATAGGCCTGCGATCAAGCCGGCGAGCGCCAGGCTTGTCTTCAGCATCGCAGCCCAATGGCCGCCGCAGCGCATCTCGTGGCCGGCCTCCATACCAACACCTCCTCTGTCGGTCGTCGGGCCAATCTTACCTGTGTTCTCAGCCGCGTTCAGCCTCTTCGCGCGCGATGCGCGTCCAGCGGATCACGCGCGAAGGGTCGTTTGCGATGGTGTGATTGTCTTTCATGATGACTTCGACCCGGCAGTCGTGACGGCGCAGCTCATCCAACGCGGCGCGCAGGTTAGCGCGAATGCGCGCCGCGTCGAATGTGGGCATGGCCAGATCAGCCGGATTCGGCTTGTACGAGAAGATGTAGCGCGGACCAAGCTGCTCGGCCATCACCGGCACATTGGCCCACGGCGACATCGACACGCGCCGCAGGCGAGGCGTTTTCTTCACCACCCGCCAGCGCGTATCCAGCGCCTCGCAACAACCATAGCAGTTCAGGCCGAACCGCTCCAGGATCGGCAATTGATATTGAAACACGAACTCCTCGAACATGGCCGGCGACACGCCTACCGTCTCCTGGCTTTCGGCGAAGCCCCACATATCTTGTGTGCGAGGGCGCTCGGCGAAGTCGGGCTGAGGCAACTCGTGCGTCCAACCAAAGCCGCCCGACCCCACATACGTGCCGTCGTTGTTCAGGCTCAGCAGGCCGTGTTGCTCCAGAAAATCGAGCCGGGCCAGCGTGCCGTCACGCAGAAAAGCCATCAGGCGATGGATCAATTCCGGCTGGTCGATCATGTCCATCAGGAACTGCTGCAGCCCGCGCAGGAAAACCGCCGTCTGGGTCAGCCCCAGGGTCCACCACCAGCTCGATTTGAGCCGCACAGTGAGGATGTCGCCCAACGTATCGCCGGCCAGTTCCACTGCGCGCGTTGTGGCGGCGCGGTCGATCTGGATGCGCGGAAAGCGCAGCTTGTCGAGGTCGCCCCAGGTCTTGATCGGCGCGTCCCACACATACGAGCCGCCGTGCTCGCCGCCGATTTTGGTCTCGTGAACGCCCCAATCGCTCTCGACATACACATGGCCGATGTTGAAATACGCCTCGATCACCCGGTCATCCTGCATGTCGCGGCCCCAGAAGATTTCTTTGCGCAGGCGCATTTCCCAGTCGCGGGCCAGCGCACCCTCGCACTGAAGATCGGCGGCGGTGATGATCTCGTTCCAGCCGTTTTCGGGATCGCAAAACACCAGCGGGCGCGTAGGCAGCAGCGCGTTGTGGGCATACCACAGGTCGCGTTTGTCCTGCTCGATGGGTCGCGCAGCCAGTTCGGCAACTTGCCGCGCCAGGTCGCGCAAGATCGCGCGATCGGTTGGGCCGATGGTTGCTTCGCCGGCCAGCCGGCTGGTGGTGCTGAGCGTCGCAACAGTTTGGTCTGAGCGCATAGCTTCCTCCTGGTAATGTTGGCCGATATGGTACACCGGGGCGCCTGACCCGGGCGCGCGTTCAACGTAAAAGGGACTCCCGGCGACACCGGGAGTCCCTTTTTCATCTTGCGGCTGGCAGAAACTGCCTACAACTTTACGCCCGTTGGGTCCGGCCGCCACGATTCGAGCGACTTCATGTAGTTTGCCCGCTCGAATGCCGCCGGCTCGGCCACATTGATCTGGCTCATGCTGCCCTGCATCTGCTTGACCGACTCGTACTCATGCTCTTCCATCCAGTGTTTGAGATCTGCCACGAGTTCGCCGATGCGGCCGGGGCCATGCTGAAGCAACTCGGAGGCCAGCATGGCTGCTTTCGCGCCGGCCATCAGACTCTTCAACACATCGTGGGTGGTGTGCACGCCGTTGGTGACGGCGAAGTCCACCGGAACGCGCCCATACAGAATTGCCACCCAGCGCAACGCCAGCATCAGGTCGGTCGAATTGCTCAACACGTGCTGCGGCACCACTTCCAGCGCTTCGGGGTCGATGTCGGGCTGGTAGAAGCGATTGAACAACACCAGGGCGTCTGCGCCGGCGTCGGCCAGTTTGCGCATCATGTTGCCGGTGGCGGTGAAGAACGGGCCGATCTTCACCGCAACGGGGATGGACACGCTCTTCTTCACGTCGCGCACCACGTCGAGATACATCTGCTCGATCTCGGCGCCATCCCGGCCGATGTCGGTGGCGATGTAGTACACGTTCAGTTCCAGCCCGGCCGCGCCGGCTTCCTCGATCTTCTTCGCGTAGCTGATCCAGCCGCCGGTGGACACGCCGTTGAGGCTGCCGATGATGGGAACGCCGGCTGTCTCGCTGGCTTTGCGCACCAGTTCGAGATAGGCGTCTGGCCCGATGTTGTAGTTCTTCAGATCGGGAAAGTACGTCATTGCCTCCGGCGAGCTGTACGAGCCATAGTTCAGGTAGTGATCCAGAATCAGCCCCTCGGCGTTGATTTGCTCCTCGAACAGCGAATACATCACGATGGCCGGGGCGCCGGCGTCGACCAGGCGCTTGATGCTATCGAGATTTTTCGACAGGGGCGAAGCGGCCGGCACGACCGGATGCGCCAGTTTCAAACCCATGTAGGTGGTGGTCAGGTCCATTGGTGTCCTCTCTGCGTATTGCGTGTTGCGTAGCGCGTCGTATTGGGTGTTTCGAGTTCAGCAACGCGCGCAAGAGACAGAATACGAAACACGAAATACGGAATGCGAAATGCGCGCTAACCCTTCGCCATCTTCTCCAACTGCGCCCAGCGTTCGTTGACGAGCTTCTGCGCCTCGGTCATCAGCGCCTCGGCTGCGGCCGGGTTGCTCTGTGTCAGCATCCGATAGCGCGTCTCGTTGTAGGCATAGTCCTTCAGCGCCAGCTTGGGCGCGCCCGAGTCCAGTTGGAACGGGTTCTTGCCCTCGGCTTTCAGGCGCGGGTCATAGCGATACAGCGGCCAGTAAGCCGAGTCCACCGCCAGCTTCTGCTGGTTCATGCCTTTGGTCATGTCGATGCCGTGGTTGATGCAGTGGCTGTAGGCGATGATGAGAGACGGGCCTGGATAGGACTCGGCTTCGATGAAGGCCCGCACCGTTTGCGCGTCGCTGGCGCCCATTGCGATCGAGGCGACGTACACGTTGCCGTAGCTCATCGCCATGCTGCCCAGGTCTTTCTTGAAGCTGGGCTTGCCGCCGGCGGCAAAGCGCGCCACGGCGCCCAGCGGGGTTGCCTTGGAAGCCTGGCCGCCGGTGTTCGAATACACCTCGGTGTCGAGCACCAGCACGTTCACATCGGCGCCGCTGGCCAGCACGTGATCCAGACCGCCATAGCCAATGTCGTAGGCCCAGCCGTCGCCGCCGATGATCCACACGCTGCGCCTGACAAGCATATCGGCCACGCCTAACAAGTCGCGGATTTCAGATTGGGCGCCGTCAAACGAGACCAGTTTGGCCTTCAGGGCTGCGACGCGCTCGCGCTGGGCGGCGATGCCGGCCTCGTCAGCCTGGTTGGCGTTCAGGATGCCATCGGCCAGCTCTGCGCCGATCATGTCTTTCAGCCGCGCCACCAGTTCACGGGCGTACTGTTGCTGCTTGTCGATCGCCAGGCGGAAGCCCAGGCCGAACTCGGCGTTGTCCTCGAAGAGCGAGTTGCTCCAGGCCGGCCCGCGTCCTTCTTTGTTGTGCGCCCACGGGGTGGTGGGCAGGTTGCCGCCGTAGATGGACGAGCAGCCGGTGGCGTTGGCGACCAGCATGCGATCGCCAAACAACTGGGTGGCCAGCTTCACATAGGGCGTCTCGCCGCAGCCGGCGCACGCGCCAGAGAACTCGAAGAGCGGCTCCAGCAACTGAATGTTCTTGACCGTGGTGTATTTCACGCCGTCATAGCGCGGCGGTTCGGGCAGGTTGAGGAAGAAGTCCCAGTTGGCGCGCTCGGTCTCGCGCAGCGGCAACTGGGGCGCCATGTTGATGGCCTTGCGGCCGGCGGCGCTTTTGTCCTTGGCCGGGCACACTTCCACACACAGTGCACAGCCGGTGCAGTCCTCGACGGCCACCTGGATGGTGTACTTCTTGCCCGGCAGCTCCTTGAACTTGGCGTCGGTAGACTTAAATGTGGCCGGGGCGTTTGCCAGCTCGGCCGCGTCGTACACCTTGCCGCGAATCACGGCGTGCGGGCAGGCCAGCACGCACTTGCCACACTGAATGCAGATGTTCGGCTCCCACACCGGCACTTCCAGCGCGATGTTGCGCTTTTCCCAGCTCGTGGTGCCAGAGGGATACGTGCCATCGACAGGAATCTTGCTCACCGGCAACAGGTTGCCCTGGTTGGCGATGATGGTCGCAGTGACGTCCTGCACGAACGCCGGCGCGCCGGCCACCACCGGCGGCGTCATCTCGATCGCGCTGGTCACGCTTGCGGGCACCTTGACCTCGTGCAGATGGTCGAGCGAGGCGTCCACCGCAGCGAAGTTCTTCTGCACCACCGCCTCGCCGCGCTTGCCATAGGTCTTGCGGATCGACTCCTTGATTTGCGCGATGGCTTCGTCGCGCGGCAGCACGCCGCTGATGGCGAAGAAACACGCCTGCATCGTGGTGTTGATGCGGTTGCCCATGCCCGTTTCGCGCGCCACGGAATAGGCGTCGATCACGTAGAACTTGATCTTCTTGTCGATGATCTGCTGTTGCAGCCGGCGCGGCAGGTGGTCCCACACCTCGTCCGGCCCGTACAGGCTGTTCAACAGGAACGTCGCGCCCTCGGCGGCCTTCTCCAGCACGTCGTACTTCTCGATGAAGCCAAATTGGTGCACTGCCACGAAGTTGGCCTTCTGGATCAGGTAGGGGCTGTGGATCGGGCGCGGGCCAAAGCGCAGGTTCGACAGCGTCAGTGTGCCGGACTTCTTCGAGTCGTAGAAGTAGTAGCCCTGCGCGTAATAGGGCGTTTGCTCGCCGATGATCTTGATCGAGTTCTTGTTGGCGCCCACTGTGCCGTCGGCGCCCAGACCGTAGAATAGCGCGCGCACCACATCGTCCGGCTCGATGTTGAAGTCGGGGTCATAGTCGATGCTGGTGAAGGTCACGTCGTCGATGATGCCGACGGTGAAGTGGTTCTTCGGCTGCGGTTTGGCGGCCTCGTCGAACACCCCTTTAACCATGGCCGGCGTGAATTCCTTGCTGGCCAGGCCATACCGCCCGCCGATGATCTTCGGCATCTGGGCGAAGGGGGTCGCGCCGCTGGCATAGGCTTCCATGATGGCGGTGAGCACATCCTGGTACAGCGGCTCGCCGGCCGATCCCGGCTCCTTGCAGCGATCGAGTGTCACGATCACTTTGGCGCTGGCCGGCAGCGCGTCGAGCAGATGTCGCGCCGAGAACGGGCGGTACAGGCGCACTTTCACCAGACCAACTTTGTACCCGTGCTGGTTCAGATATTCGATGGTTTCCTGGGCGGCTTCGGCGCCGGAACCCATCATCACGATCACGCGGTCGGCGTCCGGGGCGCCTACGTACTCGAACAGCTTGTACTGGCGTCCGGTGATGCCGGCGAATTTGTCCATCGCCTTCTGCACGATGCCGGGCACCTTCTCGTAGAAGGGATTGACCGTCTCGCGGCCCTGGAAGTACACGTCGGGGTTCTGCGCCGTGCCCCGGATGAAGGGATTGTCGGGCGACAGCGCGCGCTGGCGATGCGCCGCCACCATCTCGTCGGGGATCATGGCTCGGATGTCTTCATCCAGCAATTCCTCGATCTTCATCTCCTCGTGCGAGGTGCGGAAGCCGTCGAAGGCGTGGATGAACGGCACGCGCGATTCGAGCGTGGCGGCCTGCGCGATCAGCGCGAAGTCCATCACTTCCTGCACGGCATTGGAGAACAACATGGCCCAGCCGGTCGAGCGGGTGGACATCACATCGGAGTGGTCGCCGTAAATCGACAGGCCCTGGGCAGCCAGCGCGCGCGCGGCAATGTGGAAGACGGTGCTGGTCAGTTCCCCGGCGATCTTGTACATATTGGGGATCATCAGCAGCAGGCCCTGGCTGGCGGTGAAGGTGCAGGCCAATGCGCCGGCCTGCAACGCGCCATGGATGCTGCCGGCAGCGCCGCCTTCCGACTGCATCTCCTTGACCAGCGGCACGGTGCCCCAGATGTTGCGCTTGCCTTCTGATGCCCACTGGTCGGCCCATTCGCCCATGTTCGACGACGGGGTGATCGGATAGATCGCGATGACCTCATTCGTCCTGTAGGCCACGTAAGCGGCTGCTTCGTTGCCATCGATCGTGACAAGGGGTCGTTCTTTCATCTCAACAGAATCTCCTGTGCATAGCCTGCGCGGGGCGCGGTCAACCGCGGGTTGTCGGGTAGTCAGTCGTCATAGATCGCCGCATATTGATGGCTGCTTTCGGCATCTGCGGCTTAACGCGCCCTGCGAAGGATGAATTGAGTTGTCAACGTCGCTCCGCCGGCCCGCGTTCAACAGACAGCGCAAAGCGGCTGCTACGGGGCAGCCTGGGTCGGCGCCTGCAGGTATTATGAGCCGGTGAATGATTTGCGCAAGTGAGATTTGGCAGGGCTATTGCATGAGGGAGGTCATGGTTTGGCGTGATTGGCCGGCCATAGTGTCACCAGGTAGATCGCATACAACATCGGTTTCCCGAACCGATCCAACCCGAACGTTGCCGCATCGCCGGTGAGTTGGGCGGTCTGGCCCAGATCGTGTGTGCTTAGCGCCCAGTTCACCAGCGTCACCGTCAGCAACACGTAGCCCAGGTACAGAAAGATGCGTCCGGCGCGCGGCAAGCCCGGCGAACTGACATTCGCCCATGATCCGGCGGTCAGAGCATCCCAGATCAGGCCGAACGCGATGAATCCGACGCCGGCAAATCCGAAAAACGGCGTGAAACGATTGTTGATGAAGGCCGTCTGTCGCAGTAGTCCGCTCACCAGCACAACCAGCAGTAACGCCGCTGCCCGGGCCGGCGTCAACTCGCGGCGGATCAACCATACCAGTGCGACTACGCCAAAAATGATCGTCCACCAGAAATCTGTGTACATCGGCCCATACCAGGTCAGCAAGCTCAGTGGCCGGCCGATGTCGGCCATCTCGATCCACAGCGCCATCAGACCAAATCCGCACAGATAGACCGCCAGCGACTGCCGGCCGCGCCTGGCCTGGGTGATGCCGGCCAGAACCACCATCCCGAAGAACACGACCCGCCACACCGGCGTGTACTGGTTGTTGAGGAAGTCGGCATAGGCGCTGGCGGCCAGCTGCGCCATCGCCGAGATCTCCACGTTCGGGAAGTTGGCGACGAATGCCATCACCAGATCCAGCATGACAAAGATGTAGAGCTGCACCAGCGTGTAGCCGATGATCAGAGGCAGGGCCGCCTCATCGGTAGCATTCAGCACACGCTCAGATGACAGCGGTTGTGATTGCGTGGCGCGGGTCGCAAGCCGCCGCACTGTCCACCACGCAATGCCAATGCAGGCCGGCACGCCCAATGCGCCCACAAATGCCCACACTTCCTGCCCGGGCGCGCGCAGGAATGTCTCGAACGCGGTCGTAACGACGTTGTGGAGACGCAACCCCAGCGCGATTGCCGTCAGCCCGAACACTGCGATGTGGGGCAGCCGATCCTGGGCAATCCTGACCACCCAACCGGCTGCTACGTAGGTGAAGTTGGCCATCGACAGCCCGATCAACAACAGCAAGGGCAAGACGAGCGTGGAGAGCGTCTGCACGTGGCCGTTGACTTTGGATACCAGTACCGGCGTGCCGCTGATTCGCCAGTCGGCCAATCCCTGCGCCTGGGGAAACAGAAAGGTGAGCGAAACCAGGCCCAGCAACACAGAAAACTCGATGCCCAATCGGGGTTGCCGTCGTTGTCTGACCAGAAAGAAGACGATCACGCCGGCCAGTGCCACTAGCCCGCCCCAGGGGCTACCCCAGCCGGCTGTGGCGCCGATCCATGTCACGCTGACCATCACAAACAGGCTCACCACGCCCAGCCGGATGGCCCAATGGCTGTGTAGCGCGCCGGCCAGCGCGAAACTCCAGGCCATTGCCAGCAGGAACAAAGTGGCCGGCAGGAGCGACAACGGCGCCAGCGTGCCGCGTCCGGCCAGGCTGTTAGTCAATGGAACGAGATCGGCCGACGCGCGCCAGAAATCGTTGAACAGCAACAGCCCGATCATCAGGACCATCAACGCAAAGCCGAGCAGGATCAAACCACGTGTGACGCGCGACAGGCCGCGCAGATCGATCAGGCCGGCCTTCAAGTCTGCCCACACGAAGTCGCGCACGGCGCCGAACGTCAGCGCCCAGATCAGGCCGAGCAGCGCTGTCAGCGTGAGCGAAGTCGGTTTCAGCCGGCGCAACGGATTGTTCATGGCCCCAGCCTCCACAGGATCGCTTTGGCGTTCACAGCCCAGATGGCGCCGCCGCCGGCTGTTGGCCCATAGGTGAAGTCATAGCGGTTGCCTGTCTCGGCAATCCCCACCAGTTCGGAAGTTGCCCATTCGCGCATCTGCCGGCCGGCCTGGTCGAACAGCCGGAATGTGCCGTCTTCGTCGATTGCCAGGATCAACTTCCCCACCACAAGCGGCGCGCCCGAGTAGCGGCGCTCCGGGTCTCGCCACAGCCGGCGCCCATCATCGTCGGCGAGCAGCGTGAGTCGGTTTGCCTGATCGACCACGCCCACAATACCTTCGCCCACGGCCGGCGCGCTGCGCACCCCGGCGCCCATGCGTGTTACCCATCGCTCCGCGCCGGTGCGGGTGTCCAGCGCAACCAGCGCGCCGGTGTTGCTCGCGGCATAGGCCACGTCGTCCGCGACCACAATGGGCGCTTCGATGGCCCCGTCGGCTGCATAGTCCCACATCAGGGCGCCGGTCGCTATATCGTAGGCATACACGGCGCCATCGTCAGAGCCAATGATGACCAGAGTGCCGGCCACTGCCGGTGACGACACAACCGCTGCTCCGGTTTCGGCCTGCCACAACAGGCTGCCGGTGTCCGCGCTCAGCGCGTATACGTGTCGATCTTCGCTGCCGAAGATGACGACATCGCCAGCGACCACCGGGCGCGTGGCCACATTGTCGCCGGTGACAAATGACCAAAGGAACAGCCCGCGCGCGTCCAGCGCATACAGACGCTTGTCCGTCGAGCCGAAGTAGATGCGCCCCCGCGCCGGATCGAAGGCCGGCGGACTGAAAATGCTGCCGCCGGTGTGAAAGCGCCACACCAGATGGCCCGTCTCGGTGACAGCGCTGAAGGCCAGCAGGTCACCGTTATAGGCTGCTGCCAGCACGATGGGCGGATCTAGCGGCAGCCACACCGGTGGGATCGTGCTTTCGATCTCTGTGCCGGTGAGGTTGGCTTTGGCGAACACCGACAATCGCCACAGATCGGGCGCGGCTGTCTGTTGCATTGCGCCGGCCAGGAACGATGCCGGCGGCAAACGGGCCGGCGAGGCGTTGGGCGCATAGCGCTGGACCAGGGCGCCGGCGGTGTCGAATTCTTCGGTCTCGACGACGCCTGCCCCGGCGCACAACCAGTCGATCGATCTTGTCTCGATGGGCGGCGAACTCAGCAGCGTCAGCGCTGATTCGACTTGCAGACAGTCGTCGAATCGTCCCAGGTCTGTCTCGCGCGGCCCGGCAGCCAGGACACGGCTCTCGCTGCGATACCCTATGGCCCCGACAAACATGCCTTCACTGCGCCACGTTTTGCCCGGCCCGATATCGGATGGGTAAATCTGTATGGGCGGATCGAAGATGAGATCGGCATCTGCCGCCGCGTTGTACACGCCGATCAGAAACAACCCACGCGCCTCGCGCACATAGGCCGCCAGAGTCGTCGTGATCGTTCCATTGACATCCATGAGGCGGTCGCGCACCTCAAGCAACTGAATGGCGCGCAACCAGCCCGTCGTATCCCCCCGTCAGGGCCGTTGTTGGGGGCATAGTGCGCCAGAATAGCCTGGCCCAGGGCGGGCCTCAGATCGTAGGTTATGCCGCGCAGGCTGGGCAGCAGGGCCACGTTTTGACTGTTCCAACCGACCAACACGCCGGCCGGATTGTAGATGCCGGTCAGGCGCGAGTCGGCATCGATGGCAGGGACGTAGCGGTCAAGGACCGGGCCGGCTATA
The DNA here is from genome assembly GCA_034431495.1 of Thermoflexales bacterium. Classification (GTDB taxonomy): domain Bacteria; phylum Chloroflexota; class Anaerolineae; order J036; family Brachytrichaceae; genus Roseilinea. The sequence continues at coordinate 14,835 of DAOUDB010000080.1, read as the reverse complement.
TCCGGTTGAGGCATCCAGGGCTGCGCGAAAGCAATGCCCACTGCGGCCACACACACGCAGATAGCCAACAGGCCGGCGATGTCACGCATGGCATTCGGCCGGTTCGATTTGTCGGGCGTCGTCATCGCGCCTGACTCCATCGTGCAATCACTCATATATGACAGGGGCGACCAGTCTGGTCGCCCCTGTGATGGACACAACGCTGTTGCTGCCTACTCCGGCCCAAATGGCGCGGCCCAGGCCGGGGATTTGTGCACATGCACTACCTTCCAGATGCCGTCACGTTTCAGCAGCACCCGGCTTTCGTTGTGCGAACGATGGGACACGCCCTCTGGCGTCATGCGGGTCAGCATGAGTGTGTAACTGGCAATGGCCACGGCCGGCGCACCACTGCTGTCGTCGTACATCTGCAAGCGTGGCTCCAGTAGATCGTAACGAACCTCATGGCCGGGCGGCAGGCTGGCATGGCTAACGAGAAACAAGTGGAAATCCAGTCCATCCTGCCGGTGCGGCGTGATGTACCACTCGTACAGCGAGAGGTCCTCGCCTGTCGTTGCGGCATAGGTGTCCGGGTCGCCGACAAAGATGGATGTCAGATGCCGGCGCAAGGTATCCCAAATGATCTGCTGATCTGCGTCACGCATAGTGTTGTGTCTTGTTTGCCTGGCCGATGAGCAATTGCGCTACTGCTTCTGCAGCTTGAGCTTCGCCTCTACGACTTCAGGCGTGTCGTCTGTGACCTCGAGATTGTCCTGTGTCACTTCCTTGTAGCCTTTTGCGCCCCAGCCTACGCTGTAGACCTTGCCGCGCTCCAGGAATTCGGTCATCTCGAAGCGGCCCCGCCGGTCGGTTTTGACTGCTTCCAGCACTTCGTCCTCGCTGCCGGTGAAGTCGTCCCAGGTGACGCCGGACTGCAAGACCACGAACACAGCGCCGGAGATGGGCTTGCCAGTGTTTGCATCGACGATCGTGCCGACGATCTGCACGCCATCGCTCACCGGACCATCCGGCTCGTCGGGGCCGGCCGGCCCTTCACCCATCGCTTCGGCGATCATCTCGCGGGCCAGATTGACGGGGCGCAGCGCGTTGATGAAGCCGCCGATAGGGATGCATGTGTCAGTGTCGTCGATTCGACCGTCGCCGTTGGTGTCCTGGATGCGCCGGCAGTCCGCGACATTGGGCGCGCTTGTCACGGCAGCCTGGGTTGGCACACCAACGAGCTGGCCGGCGTCGTTCAACGCCGTGCCGCCGCTGTTGCCGCCGGAGATGGTCGCGTCGGTCTTGATCCACGCGCGACCCTCGATGCCTTCTTCGCTGTCGAAGCCGCTGACATTCCCGCGCGTGAATGTGATTGTGTTCCCGCCGATAGTGGGATAGCCGTAGATGCGCAGCACATCCTCGATCTCGACGGTGTCAGAGTCGCCCAGCTCGATGAACGGCAGGTTGAGCGAGTCGGGGTCCACCGGTTCGCCGGACAAATCGCTGCTGATGCGCACCAACGCCAGGTCAAGGTCTGGCAAAGTGTCCACCACATCGGCGATGAACATGGCCACCGGCGGCTGATCGGGCTGCCGGGTGAACAGCACCACCATCTTGTCTTCCAGAATGGTGATGTTCTTCTGGTTTTTGACTTCCTGGACCAGATCGCTGACATCGACGACATGGTAATTGGTGAGGATCAGGCCGTCAGCAGTAAGAACTGTGCCACTGCCCCAGCCGAAGAAGCGCACCTCCTGCTTGCCTTTCTTGTTCTTGACCAGCGCCACCGGCCCCAGTTGCACGACGGCGCGCCACTGAGACTTTGAAGGCGCGCGCTGTTGAGCGCCGCCCTGACTCGCCGGCGCGGCCTGAGCCGTCCACGCGCGCAGTGGCAATGCTGCGCCGCTGGTCAACAGCGCGAGCAGCGCGGCCAGCGCCACGCACGACATCTTGAAAAACGGATGAATCCTCATCATGGCAACCTCGCGGATTCAACGAATGCTCGGAACCTTTGCTCGGCCAGATCTCGATTCTCGCGCGCGGCGAGGAGACTGAACACATACACCCGCTCGCCTTTGCGCGCCAGCAGGTCGTCGCCCAGCACAACAGCCGGGATGCCCTCCTGGAACAGGCTGGTCGGGTCGTACACAAAAACAAAACTCACCGTGGCGCCAGGCAGGGCCTTGATCGTCTGCCCGGCCTGCACATCGAGCAGCTTGAACGAAGACAAGTCGCGCCCGCGGTTTAGCGCCAGTGTGTTGACCGCAGTTGCCAGAGCGTCCTCGTCCCCGGCGTCGGCCGGGACCGGCAGCCAGCGCAACTCGAAGGTGGTGGGGTACTCGGTTGCCAGGCTGTCGCTGACGCGAATGAAGCCTGTGTCGGCGCTCGTTGCATCCAGCCGCCACGCTTCGGGATACTCGATCGTCACGCCGGCGGGGTCGGCATACGATTTGACGCGCGCCTCGACTGCGTTGCGCCACAGCAGGCCGGCCAGAATGGCCACCAGCGCGACGATCACGGTGAGCAGGGCCGACATTTGATCGCGCGTGTTGATGCGGAACACGGGCGCGTTGCGCGTTGTGGTTTGAGTTGTCATGGCGCGCCTCCTACTGTTGATCCGTGTCGGCGCCGGCCAGGGTGAGCTGATTGGCCCGCCGCATGAGGGCAAACGTCACACCCAGCAGAGCAACGGCGACGACCGCTGCCAGCGCGAGCGCCGGCCACGGGTTGTAGCCGCCGCTCGCGCCCGTTGCGCTGATCGTCAGGGGCGAGGTGGTGATCTCGCCGGCCAGCCATGCGAACAGGCCATTGACGACCGCCGCCAGCGTCAGGCCGGCCGGCATCCACCAGACGGGTTCGTCGTCGAACTTGGTGCGCGCGATGAAGTAGCCGGTGAATCCGCCCAGGGTCGCCTGCACCAGTGTCACAATCACGATGCGGATGATGCCGGCGCCGAGTTGTTCCGCGGCAATGCCGCCGCTGTTGGCCACCATGGCGATATTGATGAAGGTGGCGTAGCCCAGGCCGGCGGCCGTGCCGTACAACACGCCGTCGATGCGCTCGTCGAATTCATCCGAGTAGTAGATGCTGTAACGCACCGCGGCGTACTTCAGGAACTCCTGGACGAAACCAACGATGAGGATCGAACCGAGAATCTGCGTCAGCGTGTCGTGGCCCACCCATTGCGGCACGCGGGCGATGTCGTTGATGAACGGCTGGCCGACCGCCGCAGCCAGCAGCGCGCCGAGCACAGCCACCGCCAGCACGTAATGGCGCGGCTCCGGCTCGACGCGATCCTGGGCATAGAAGAAGGCCATCCAGATGGCGGCCGGCACGATCGCCAGCACGATGCCAACCGGCAGGAGCATCTCCCGCCCAATGGTTGGATTGAGTGCAGCAACGATCAATTCTGCCACTGCGACGTAGACGAGCAGGCCGACGATCTCGATCAAGCCGGCTCGCCAGACGCTTTGACGGTTGCGCGCAACATTCACGACGACGCCTCCTTTTCTACTTCTTCACCAGCTTGATGTTCAGCACCAGCGGGTCTTCGGTGTCCTCTTCGAGCGCCCAGTCTTCCTGGATGATTGGCTTGTAACCCTGCGCCCCGATCAGCCAGGAATGGGGGACGCCAATCTCGATAGGATTGTCCAGCACAAACTGGCCCTTGCTGTCGGTTTTGGCCGAAGCGAAGACGTCCTCGTCTGTGCCGCTGTCGAGCCAGTCTTCTGCCGAAACGCCCTCGTTCAGCACCACGACCACCGCGCCCTTGATCGGTTTCTTGCTCTTCGAATCGACAATGGTACCCTGCACCGTCACGGCGTTAGTGGGGGGGCCATCGCCGCCGACCACCACTGTGCCGGATGTCAGCAACTCTTCGCCGATATAGAACTCGATGCCGTATTCGGCATCGGGCAAGGGCGATTCGTCCTTCATATACAGGTAGGCCTGCCACACATCTGGCTGGTTGGTTGCCTTGGGCTTGTCTTCGGCGGTGAGCACAGCCTCGCCATCGACGTACCACACCGTCACCAGCGTGGTCTTGCGCGGCACGCAGTTGTACTCGAACTGGGCAGTGATGCGCGTCGTGCCGCTGGGATAGCTCTCGACTTCCTCTTCTACCTCGCCTTCCTCGTTCAGCGTGACCCACACGACGTCGCCGGCCTCCATGGCTGCGCAGCGCGAGGTCTGCGCCGTCGGCGCTTCGACCGCGCTGTGTTGCGCCGCAGCCGGCGCCGAATGCGTGGCGAATTTCGCGGCCCGCTGGGCATAAGCTGTGCCAGCGGCCGAAACCAGCAAGCCCAGGGTGATGCTCAGCGCAACGATCCAGAGTCGTTTGATCTGTCTCATCTCAAAATCCTCCTCGCCGATCAGGCGAACCCGCCGCCCGTGTCCGACGGACACTGTGCGGGTTGCCTGCCGGAGATGCTGGACATTTGCCCATCAACTTGCTGTCAAAATGACAGGCTGCTGACGAAGCGCTCGAACTGGGGTTGAACGGCGCCGATGGTGTCAGGCGTGGCGACTACGGTGACAACAACAACGCTGTTGTTGCTGACGAAGAGGTAATCGACGCCCTGAAAGACTTGGGGCACGGCGCCGGTCAATCCGCCCTGATCTACCCAGGCGAACTCCTGAAGGGTGGCCGGCCGGCCGTTCACCGTGGTCTCACTGGTGCGCACCACCTTGTACATGAGGTTGTTTGCGGCGCGCTCGGCGGCCAGCATCGATGTGATCGCTTTGACATCTTTGCCGGCCGGCATCGCCATTGTTCTGACAATGAACTCGGCGCCGGTGCCGGTGCGGTCGGCCACGCGCACCACTTCACCTGTTCCTGTGGCAGCGCTGAAATAGGCGGGATAGGCGCCGCGAATGCCGTCCTTTTCGAAAGCTGTCGTGCCGTTGACGGCGCTGTTCCAGCCGATGATGCCAACGATCAGCATCACGACAAACACACCCACCGTCGCCAGATTCGCCTGGCGATCGCCCACCGTGGCGCCTTCGGCGGCGCCGGCCGCCTGGCCGCTGGCCGATGCCGTCACGTCGCGATTGATCAGCCAGGCGACCGCGGCTGTTACCACGATGGCCAGCGCGCCGGCCAGAAGCAGGCCTGTGAGGGTCGGCAGGCCGCCGGCTTGCGCGCCAATGGAGATCGACCCGCTTTCCAACTGACCACGCAGCGTCAGGAACAGGCCGTTCAGCGCCGCAGTAATGACGAATCCGAGTGGCAGCCACCAGATGGGGTCGCGCTGCATCTTGGCGTGCCCGAGGAAGTAGCCCAGCAATCCGCCAAATGCCGCGTAGGCAAGCGCCGCTTCGACGACGTACACTTCTGCGCCGCCGAGCGCCGCGCCGCCGCTGCCGAGGATGAATTGCAGATTGGTCGCTGTGGCGTAGCCCAGGCCGGCTGCCATGCCATAGATCACGCCGTCTGTGCGCTCGTCGAACTCTGGCGAGTCGAACATGAAGTAGCGCACAGTGGCGTAGATGATGAACGTCTCGATTGCGCCGCGCACGAACACGGCGCCGATCAGGGTGCTGCCCAAATCACGGAACAGCCAGTCCTGTGTGCGGAAGATCTGATCGCTCAGCGGCACGCCAATCGCGCCGGCCAGCGCAAGCCCGATCACAAACATCTGGGCCACATGTCCGACCGGCTCTGGCTCCACGCGATCTTGCAAATAGAAGAAGATCAGCCACAGCACTGCCGGCACAAGCGCCAGCACGACGCCCACGGCCAGCAGACCGATGCCCGACAACTGCGGTTGCAGCGCAGCATCGATGGCTACTACTGCGGCGACAAAAACCAACAAGACAACGAGCGTAACGACAGCCGATCGCCAAACACCAGAACGAGACTGAGCCGCTTTGGCGTAACGGTTCAGCCCGGAACTGGCAGAAGACTGCTGAGACATTCCTGGTTCCTCCTGAAAGACTGGTTCACAGCCGGAGTGATCGAGCGATCTGCAATTGAATGAAGAGAGGGAGTCTGCGTCTGTCAGGGCATCTTTGGCCCGGCTTGCTGAAATGCTTTCCCAGTACACCTCCTTTTTTGACAGCGTCACTTGTTGTCTGTAGGATCATTATTACACGAAAAGCACGCTTCTGACCGGCCAGTTTTGTGACTTGAGCGTGTTGAAGGCAGCAACGGCACTCCGGCGATTCTGGCGGTTTCGACAGGTCCGGCTACAGGATATCACTTGCGCCCACCGGCGCGCCCTTGCCGGCCTGTGTGATACACTCCCCGCCCAGCCATGAAGGGATTGACCAAGCTGGCGCTCGATATTGTGATGGGCGCGGTTGTGCCGATTCTGATCCTCAATAATCTGACCAAACCGCTGGGCGCTCCTGTGGCGTATGTTCTGGCAGCGCTTGTGCCCGTCACCTATGTTCTGGTGGACACGTTCTTCATCAGCCGGCGCTTTAATGTCATCACGTCCTATGTCGCGCTTTCGGCCATCATGAACGGCATTCTGGCGTTCTGGTTTGTGGATGGCGTGCTCTACGCGCTGAAGGATACGGCCTCGCTGGTGGTGTCGGTGATCGTCTTTGCCGGCTCGCTCGCAATCGGCCGGCCTATCGTCAAGTATTTCCTGATTCAGGGTCTGGGTCCCGACACGCCGGCGCGCGAGGCCAAGTTGCGCAGGCTGTTGTCTCTGTTGCAGGTGCGGCGCAGTCTGGCCCTGGCGACCCTCATTATTGCTGCCCAGACGGCCCTGGCCGGCGCCGTCAATTTTGCGCTCAACTTGGATATGGTGACGGCGCCTTTCGGCAGCGATCTGTTCAACCAGCAGGTCGCTCAGGTGAACGCCATCACGCGCATCGCCTTCCCGATCGCCAGCCTGGCCGCTTTTGGCCTTGGCTTCGTGTTCATCTTCCGCGCGCTGTATGGCGTGTTGCCGCGGCACGAGGATACGCCGCAGCAAGAGGGGGATTTGTGGCCCTTGATCGACCGGTGGGAGCCGGTGGCCTGACGCGGCCGGATATTACGCGCCGGCCGCGTCGTGAATCGTCAACACGTGCTCGACCTGAATGGCCGGGTCGAGGGATGCCTGCACCGAGCAATAGCGCGTCGCAGACAGGTCAATCGCCTTCTGCGCTGCTGCCGGATCGATATTCCTGCCGGTCAGCACGTAGTCGAGCGTGATATGAACGAACCGGCGCGGATGCTCGCTGGCCCGGTCGCCATGCGCGCGCACCTCGAAGCCGGTTACATCCTGGCGCATCTTCTTCAGAATCGAGATCACATCCATTGCGGTGCAGCCGGCCAGGCCGATCAACATCAACTCGACCGGTCGCGCCCCATCGTTGTCGCCGCCGACGTCGGGCGAAGTGCCCATCCGCACGGTGAACCCGCTGTCGGCTGTGCCGTCGAAGGACATGCGGCCCTTCCATTCCACTTTCGCATCCATCGTGATTCTGGAAAACCACCCGGACACAAAGAGCGCAAATGAACCAATCTTCCCTTCGTGTTCTGTGTGTCCTGGTGGTGAGTAATTCTTACGCCAGGGCGCGCTGGATCTCGGCGATCAAGTCTTCTTCCGGCGCGGCCCCAACCAGCGTGCCGGCGCCGTCGTTGATCGTCGTGTGTGGCACGCCGCTCACGCCGTAGCGGTCGGCCAGTTCTGGGAACTCCATCGCTTCCACCATGTCGGCCTTGACCATCGGGCTTTCCAGCGCCATCTGGTGGGCCAGCGTGACTGCGCGCGGGCAATACGGGCAGGTCGGCGTGACAAACACTTGCAGATGCACCGGCTCTTTCAATTCGCGCAGCCAGGCGCGTGTGGCCTCGTTCAGTCCAGAGTCGCGGCTCGACACCAGCAGGACATCCCGAATCAGCGATGTGAATTCGTAGCCGGCGGGAATACCCTTGATGCGAATGCCATAGTCAATCGTTTTGTCGCCATCCCTGCCGGCGATCACGAGGGTTGGGGCGGCATCGACCCCGTATTCGGCAGCCCGGGCTGCGTCCGCGTCCAGGTCGAACGTGCTCAGACTCAGCTTGTCTGACAGGGCCGCCACGCCCTCGACCAGACTGCGCGTGTCATCGCAGTATTCGCAACGCCCGTGGTTCTGCGTGAACAGCATCAACTCGACCGGCTGCTCCAACTGGTCGAAAGCGTCCTTCACCTGGCGTTTCACATTTTCATTCAGCAACTGAGACATTTCATACCTCGCACCACATGCGCTTGCCGGCCGGTGTTCGTCACGAACACGCCCGCTTCATGATCGGATATCACTGCGTTAGATGTGCGGGGCCGGCAAAGGTTACAGCGGCCGGGCGCGGGAGATCTCAGGAGCCGGCGGGTGAGCCGGCGGCGCCTTTGGATTCGGTCTGGTTGACAAATTGCTCCAGGTCCAGGCGGAAGAACAGGCGCTGCCGGATGTCAGGGGGTAACGGCGCCGGCGCGTCGGCGGCGACGTGATACAACTCAACCGTCTTGCGCAGCGTGTCCACCACGATCTGGCAGCGCTCGCAGCCGGCCATGTGCCGCTCGATCTCTGCGCAGATTTCATCGGCCAGGTCGCCGTCCACGTAGTCGGACAATGATCCGAGCAACTGACGGCACTGCGCATGATCGTGCGCATGATCGTGCGCATGATCGCTCAGGCTGCCGGTTTCGTGTTGATTGCTCATACTCACTCCCTCAGGCCCCCTCGGCCGTCGCGATCGTAAATCGCTGTGGCCAGCAGCCGCTCGCTATAGTAGGTGGACAACTGTTCGCGCAGATTCAGCCTGGCGCGCAGCAACCTGGTCTTCACGGCTGCTTCAGTCAAGTTCAAGGCTTCGGCTGTTTCACGCACCGACAGGCCCTCGATATCGCGCAGCAGGAACACGGCTTTCAGCGCCGGGGACAGGCGGTCGATTGCCTTGTCGAGATGATCGCGCGCCTCGGACGACAGCAGTTCATCTTCTGGAAGACAACACCAGTCCACGATCTGGATTGGCTCCTGTTCTCCATCGGGCGTAGGCTGGGCTTCGTCCACCGAGACGGCGTCGGGCTTGCGCCGGCGCAACGCCATGAACGCTTCGTTGGCGGCAATCCGATACAGCCAGGTCGAGACGCTGGAACGGCCTTCGAAGTCGGGCAAGGCGCGGAACGCCTTGAGGAAAGTCTCTTGAAGCGCGTCCTCGGCGTCCTGCGCGTCGTCGAGAATCTTGAATACCAGTCGGTAAATGGGGCCGGAATACTTGTCGACCAGGCGGGCGAACTCTGCGCGGTCGCCGGCCCGCAACGCAGCCAGTGAAAACTCCGTGTGGCCATTGCTGCGCTCGCCGGATGGTCCGGCAGCGGTTGCGCTCTCAGCCATCGTATCGATCCGTGAGGTTTGATTCGATCGTCGAACCGGATTCTGGTGGCGTCGATGGTTGAAGTTGTGGGCGCGAGGGTGATGGCAGGGGAGTAGGCGCAGGGGGCGCTTCGACGATGGCCAGGCGGGCATTATTCTGTTCGCCCGGCGCAACTGGCGATTCCTGGGCGGATGGCGCCTTGTCCCCTCCACGTTGCTGGTACATCTGGGTGGTGGCGAGGTTCGCGTGCCCCAACCATTCCTGCACGCGCCGCACATCCTCGCCGCTATTGAGCATATGCGCCGCGCGCGAGTGACGCAGTGTGTGGGGCGTGACCTCGCCGTCAATGCCGGCTGCTTTGGCATACTGGCGTGTCATCAGCCACACCGCCTGGCGCGTGAGCCGGGCGCCCTGAGGATTGAGGAACACGTAGTCGGTCGCGTTGTTGCCGGCCAGATCCATCCGGGCCTGGGCCAGGTAGTCGCGCAAGGCAACCACGGTGCGCGGCAGCAGCGGCGCCATGCGCTGCCGGTTCCCGCGCCCGACGCATCTGACTTCGTTCGTTTCCAGGCTCAGATCGGCCAGCCTCAGATTGATGGCTTCGGACACCCGCATGCCGGTGGAGTAGATCAGTTCCAGCAAGGCCCGGTCTCGCGCAGATCGGGGCTGCGCTGTGGCTGCCGCTGCTTCAAACAACCGCCCGATCTCATCGGTGCTGAGCAGCCTCGGCGCACGCTTTTCAACGCGCGGCGACTTTAACTTGAGCGAGGGGTCCTCGCCAATGATGCCCTGCTGGTTCAACCAGTGAAACAAGGTCTTGAGCGCGGCGATTTTGCGCGCGATGGTGGAAGTGGTGTAGCCGCGCTGTGTCAGCGCGTCCACATAATCTGCCAATGTGTCATGCGTGATGGCTGACCAGGTGGACACGGTCTGCGCGGAACCTGCCGGCTGGTGATGTGTGAGATGCTCTGCAAACTGGCCCAGGTCGTTCTTGTACGCCCAGATCGTATTCGGCGAGGCGTTGCGATCCGTCCTCAAGTATTCCAAAAACTCCTCAATCTCCCTTTGCCAGTGCATAAGTCACACTCCATAATGTGATTATACAAGCTTATATAATCGCCCCCATGCCGAACCCACATCCACACTACAGGATTCTCATCCCGGACGATCTGTCAGCCGCCGGCCTCGATCTTCTCCGAGCCGATCCGGCTGTCTCCGTCACCGTCGCCAAAAAGATGCCGAGGGCGGAGCTACTGGCTCAGATCGGTGACTACGACGCATTGATTGTGCGCAGCGAAACGAAAGTCGACGCAACGGTGATTGAGGCCGGCGCAAAGTTGCGCGTGATTGGCCGGGCCGGCATTGGGGTAGACACCATTGACGTGGGCGCGGCGACGCATCGCGGCATCATTGTCATGAACACGCCGCAGGCCAACACCACTGCTACCTGTGAACACACCATCGCCATGATGCTGGCGCTCGTTCGCAACATCCCGCAAGCCGATGCTTCGTTGCGCCGGGGTGAATGGACTCGTGGCAAGTTCATGGGCGCGCAGTTGCTCGGCAAGACGCTGGGTGTTATCGGCTTCGGACGCATCGGCACGCAGGTCGCTCGGCGCGCGCAAGCCTTTGGTATGGAGATCATCGCTTACGACCCTTATGTGAGCGAAGAGGCGGCGCGGGCCAACAAGATCGGATTGGTCGATCTGGACGAACTGCTAGCCAGGAGTGATGTCATCACTTTGCATTCGTCATTGAATCCCGGCAGCCGGCGTTTGCTGGATGCAGCCGCCATTGCCAAAATGAAAACCGGCGCGCGGGTCATCAACGTGGCGCGTGGCGCGCTGGTCGATGCCGACGCGCTATGCGCCGCGCTCGCCAGCGGCAAGCTGGCCGGCGCCGCGCTTGACGTGTTCGAAGAGGAGCCGCCGCCGGCCGACCATCCTTTGTTCAAGTTGCCGAACGTGGTGGTCACGCCGCATCTTGGCGCCAGCACCGTCGAAGCCCAGCGCGATGTGTCCATCCAAATGGCTGAACAGATTCTCGACGCCTTGCACGAACGCGAAGTGCGCAACGCAGTCAATTTCCCGCCCATCGACCCGACAGCTCTGCCGCTGATCCGACCCTGGCTGCGACTGGCCGAAAAGCTGGGCGCGCTGCAATCGAGCCTGATCTCAGGGCGCATGGAGCGCATCGAGGTGGAATATCGCGGCGCCGACGTCGCGCCGCATATCAAGCCGCTGGCGGTGGCGTTGTTGCGCGGCCTGCTCGTGCCCGTGCTGGGCGCTGAGCGTGTCAACTATGTCAATGCGCCTGTCATCGCCGAAGAACGCGGCATCGTCGTGTCTCAGGCGGTTGATCTGACCAGCGCGAACTACACCAATCTGATTTCGTGCCGAGTGACGACCGACGAGGAGACGCACACGATCGCCGGCGTCTTGTTCAACGGGCAACAGCCGCGCATTGTTCAGATCGACGGCTTTGTGCTGGATGCTGTGCCAGAGGGTCTGGTGTTGATTGTCTCCTCGCGCGATGTGCCGGGCGTGATTGGTCGCATCGGCACCATCCTCGGCCAGAGCTACGTCAACATCGCCGAGTATCGGCTGGGCCGCACCGGGCCGGGCGATATGGCCATGTCGTTCATCAACCTCGACAACCCGGTGCCGGAAGAAACGCTGGAGACCCTGCGCGCGCTGCCGGAAGTGGTGGATGTCAAACAGGTCATGCTGTGATCGGGCGCGCGCCTCTTCATGACAGATAAGATTAATGGCAAGGAACATGAGACGGCTTCGCATTTCCTTGCCAGCATCCGTGAAATCAGGCAACCACTTCAACCCACTGTCGGCACAAATATCCCGCTCACAGGTATCGACCCCCGATGAAATCCGATCTATCCCAACTGATGCGCGAGCGCGATCTTGACGCGCTGATGATCTCCTGCCCGGACGGCCTTGCGTCGGTCAACACCGCTTTCCTGTATTTCATCGGCCCGGCGCATGTGACAAACGGCCACATTGTTGTGGTCCGCCGCCCCGACACTTCCGATCTGGAAATCACGCTGGTGCATGCCCCAATGGAGCGCGATGAAGCGGCGCGAGCAGCCGCGCGCGCCGGCCTGCGTCTGCACAGCCTGGCCAACTATGACATGCGCGAGATCCACCGGTCCGTCAACGGCGACCGGCTGGCCGGCCAGGTCGAACTCACCCGCCGCTTGTTCAACGATCTGGGCGTGCAGGGGCGCGTTGGCTTCTATGGCGTCGATGAGCGGGGAGCCTCTTACATGTTCCTCGACGCGCTGGTGGACGCCAACTTCGTCGAGGTGGTGGTCGAGTATGACAACGACATTCTCAGCGAGGCGCGCAAAACCAAAGATGCCGAGGAGGCAGCGCAAATCCGCCTGGCCTGCCGGCTGACCGAGCAGGTCATCGGCGCGACCCGCGACTTTCTGCGCCATCACCGCGTCAGCGGCGAAACGCTGATCAAGCCCGACGGCGCCCCGCTGATCGTCGGAGATGTCAAATCGTTCATCCGGCGCGAAGAAGCCGCGCTCGGCCTCGACGACCCGGGCTGCATCTTCGCCATCGGGCGCGACGCCGGCGTGCCGCACAGCGCCGGCACTGCCGGCGATCCCATTCAACTCGGCCGCACCATCGTGTTCGACATCTTCCCGCGTCTGCCGGGCGGCTACTATGCCGACATCACGCGCACCTGGTGCCTGGGTTATGCGACCGATGAAGTCTTGCGGGCGTATGCGCTGGTGAGGGAGGTGCATGACCGCGCCGAGGCCATGCTCGACGCCGTTCGTCCGGCCTGGCAGTACAACGAGATGGCCTGTGACCTGTTCGAGGCGCATGGACATCCCACGCCGCGCCAGAACCCCGGCCTCACGGCGGGATATGTGCATTCATTGGGCCACGGATTCGGGCTGGCCGTGCATGAAGCGCCCTCGATGCGTTTGAGGGCGCTGAGCGGCAACGATGATCCGCTGCCTGCCGGCAGCATCATCACCAATGAGCCGGGCTTGTATTACCCGGACAAAGGCTGGGGCTTGCGCCTGGAAGATGACTACTGGCTGAACCCGGACGGTGCGGTCGAGCGGCTGACCGAATTCGATCGGGAGCTGGTGGTTGCGATGTAGCCTGTGGAGATGTCATGCAGGAACATCCACAGGCAGCTTTTCTGCGCGCGCAGCATCCGCCAGTTCGCCGTCAGCGCACACCATGACCAGAGATGGCGCGCCGACCGCAGCGCGCTCGTGATTGACGCGCATCGCGGCGGCAAGCTGAACAGCGTCATAGCCGCGCAAGTGATGCTTCTGCGACATCCGCATTGCCTCGTCAATCAGCGGTCTGCTGATTTCAACCACCAGAAAGGCATCGCTCGCGTACTCCGCCCGAAATGCGCTGATGATTTGAGAGATCGGCGACTTCATGCCGGCGCCGGCGGGGCGGGTTGCGCGTTGATCTGTGCGCCGTCTTCGAATAAGCGCCGAAATCATTTCGACTGCGGTGATTCTGGCGATGTAAATCGGCTGTCCTGTCGCGATCAGCGCCATGACATGATCGCTGCCCGCTTCCAGCACGTACCTCTTTACCAGGGCGCTCGTATCGAAATAACAGGCCATTGAAACAGGCTCTAGCGTCGATCTGCCAGGATCGTCTCAGACAGTGGTTCGCCGCCCAGCGCCACCGGCCTGATCATCTTCAAGTGCGCCCGCGCCTTGCTGCGCCGGGCAATGATGCCGCGCTGCGCCAGCGCCTGTTCCACAGCCTCCTCGGACAGCGCGCCCGTCTTGCCAAAGACCACTTCCACTGCGGCCAGACGCACCAGCCAGCGACGCGGCTGAGCCTGGACTGCGGGCAGCCGTCCCGACCTTGCGGCGTCCGCGAGTGTTGACAGCGGAACACCTGTGCGCCGCGCAGCCTCCGCCAGCGGTATAAAACCGCCAGCCACTATCAATTCCTGGGCGCGCCTGGCGCACTCGATCTCAGCCTGCAATATGTCGCTCATCAGACATGCCCCATAGTAACAGCGCCCTTACATCAGAGTTGCTACAATGCGTCAAGCAAGACTTCGCCCAGCCGTGCGATTCCCTCTCGGATCTTGTCTGGCGCGGCGTTCGAAAAGTTCAGCCGCATGGTGTTTTCGCCGCCGCCACATGGATAAAACGACACCCCCGGCACAAACGCCACTTTCTTTGGCACAGCCGCGCGCAGCCGTTCTGTGGCGTCTACGCCGTCGGCCAGTTCGCACCACAGGAACATGCCGCCCTGGGGCCGGTTCCAGCGCGCCGAGGCGGGGAAGTGTTGTTGCATCGCCGCCAGCATCACATCCCGCCGCTCGCGGTATGTTCGGCGAATCACCTCCAGATGCCGGTTGATGAAGCCATCCTTTGCCACCTCCCAGGCGATCATCTGGGTGAGGGTGGATGTGTGCAGATCAGCGCCCTGCTTGCCGCGTGTCAGCATGACAATCACCTCTGGCTCTGCGCATACCCAGGCCAGGCGAAAACCAGGCGCCAGAATCTTCGAGAAGGAACTGAGATAGATTACATTGCCGTGATA
>DAOUDB010000079.1:0-6391 GCA_034431495.1 Thermoflexales bacterium | reverse complement strand
GTGGCAACCTTGCAGGGCGTGACGGTGTTGAACATCAACGAGCTGGCGAACGCCGTGAAGTCCGTGCTGCTGCCCGGCGAGTCGCTGGCCATCAGGATCATCCAGGAGGGCAAGGAAGCCGGCCAAGGCGTTGGCTACCTGGACGACGGGACCATGGTCGTGGTCGAGGACGGCCGCGACCGGCTGAATGAGAATGTCAACGTCACGGTAACGAAAGTGCTGCAAACCGCGGCCGGGCGCATGATCTTCGCCAGGCCGGCCGGCGATCGATCCGCCATCAACGGTTAGAATAGGGGCTTGCCAAAGTGAATCACACAGGCGCCAGACGCCCATTGCAACGGACACAGCCCGGCCTCTGACCCCTGACTACTGACTCCTGACCTATGAGCCTGACCATCTACAATGTCCTGTCACGCGACAAGGAAGTCTTCAAACCTATCCACGAAGACTACGTCACCCTGTATGTGTGCGGGCCGACGGTGTATGACAACTCGCACCTCGGCCACGCAAAGACGTATGTGTCATTCGACGTAGTGGTGCGCTGGCTGCGCTACAGCGGTTACAGGGTGCGCTACGTGCAGAATATCACCGACGTGGGCCACCTTCTGGACGACGGCGAGGATCGCATCCTCAAAGGCGCCCGTCGCGAACGTGTCGAGCCAATGGAAATCGTCGAGCGTTACATGCGCTCGTACTTCGAAGATATGGACGCGCTGGGCGTGACGCGGCCTGATATCTCGCCGCGCGCCAGCGCGCACATTCCCGAACAGATCGAAATGATCCAGGACCTCCTGGCGAAAGGATTTGCGTACGAAGTCAACGGCTCGGTGTACTACAGCGTAGAGCGGTTCGGAGAGTATGGCAAGCTCAGCGGCCGGCGCGTCGAGGAAATGGAAGCCGGCAAGCGCGTGGCCGTGCGCGACGAAAAGCGGCACCCCATGGACTTCGCGCTGTGGATCAAAGCGCCCGAGAATCACGTGCTGCAATGGCCCTCGCCCTGGGGGCGCGGCTACCCCGGCTGGCACATCGAGTGCTCGGCCATGAGCACCAAGTACCTCGGCGCCAACTTTGACATTCACGGCGGCGGCGTGGACAATATCTTCCCACACAACGAGTGCGAAATCGCCCAGAGCGAAGCCGCCAACGGTGTGCCGTTTGCCAACTACTGGATGCTCACCGGCACTCTGCTGGTCGATGGCGTGAAGATGAGCAAGTCGCTGGGCAACTTCGTCACCATCAAGGACGCGCTCAGGCAATACAAGCCGGAAGCCCTGCGCCTGTTCATCCTGTCCGGCCTGTATCGCAGCCCGGCCGACTACAGCGCGGCAGCCCTCGACGCGGCCACCAAAGGCGCAGAGCGCATCGCCATAGCCGCGCAGCGCGTGCGCGACGCGTTGCGCCTGGCAAGCGCGAACGGCGACGTCGCCGATGACGCAACATCAGGCCGGCTGGTCGATCTCATCGACCAGTATCGTATGCGCTTCACCAGCGCAATGAACGACGACTTCAACGCCCCACTGGCGCTTTCGGCGCTGTTCGACATGAGCAAGGACATCAACGCCGCCATCGACGACGGCACCGCTTCGCGGATTGTGTTGGAACACGCCGCCGCCGTGTACAGCGAACTGGGCGGCGACGTGCTGGGCGTCGTGCGCGCCGGCAAAGCCACCGCAGACGCCGGCAGCGCTGAGCGCGAGCGCAAACTGATCCAGATGCTCATCGACATGCGCCTCGAGGCCCGCAAAGCCAAAGACTACGCACGCGCCGACGCCATCCGCAACCAACTGGCCGAAATCGGCGTCGTGCTGGAAGACGGCCCCAAAGGCACCACCTATAGATTGAGAGACTGAGCGATCGGCGATTGAGCAATGGCTCAATCACCAAATCACAGATCAAGGGAGTAACATGATTATCGAATCCATCCATGCGCGCGAGATATTGGACTCGCGCGGCAACCCGACCGTCGAAGTGGAAGTGTTCCTGGAGGACGGCGCATCGGCGCGGGCCAGCGTGCCCAGCGGCGCCAGCACCGGCGTGAACGAAGCGTGGGAGTTGCGCGACACCGACGCCAAGTCGCGCTACAACGGCAAAGGCGTCAAGAAAGCCGTCAACCACATCAATACCGAGATCGTCGCCGCGCTCGAAGGATGGCTGGCAACCGATCAACTCGGTATTGACAAAGTGCTGAATCAGATGGACGGCACAGCCAACAAGAGCAATCTGGGCGCAAACGCCATCCTCGGCGTCAGCCTGGCCGTGGCCAAGGCCGCCGCTGCCAGCTTGGGCATGCCACTGTTCCGCTACATCGGCGGCGTCGATGCGCACGTGCTGCCCACGCCCATGATGAACATCCTGAACGGCGGCAAGCACGCCGACAACAGCACCGACCACCAGGAGTTCATGATCCTGCCGGTGGGCGCGCCGTCGTTTGCAGAGGCGCTGCGCTGGGGCGTCGAGACCTATCACGCATTGCACAAGGTGCTCAAGAGCAAGGGCTACAGCACCAACGTGGGCGACGAGGGCGGCTTCGCTCCCAGCCTGAAGTCCAACGCAGAAGCCGTCGAAGTGATCCTGACCGCCATCGAGAAAGCCGGCTACAAACCCGGCGAGCAGATCGCTATTGGCCTGGACCCGGCTGCAAGCTCGTACTACGAGGACGGCAAGTATGTGCTGGCCAAAGAAAACCGCAAGCTGACCGGCGCAGAGATGGTCGATTACTGGGCCGACTGGGTGCGCCAATATCCCATTGTGTCGCTTGAAGACGGGCTGGCCGAAGATGACTGGGAGAACTGGCAAATGCTCACGGCGCGACTGGGCGACAAGATCCGTCTGATCGGAGACGACCTGCTGGTGACCAACGTCAAGTTCATCGAGCGCGCCATCCGCGAGAAGTCGTGCAACGCGCTGCTGTGCAAAGTGAATCAGATCGGCACGCTGAGCGAGGCCATCGCGGCTGTGCGGATGAGCCACAAGGCCGGTTGGGCCGTGGCCGTGTCGCACCGCTCGGGCGAGACCGAAGACGCCACCATCAGCGATCTGGTGGTCGCGATCAACACCGGCCTGATCAAGACCGGCGCGCCGGCGCGCGGCGAGCGCACCGCCAAGTACACTCAGTTGCTCCGCATCGAGGAAGAGCTGGGCGAGGCAGCCGTCTACGCCGGACGCATGGCGCTGAAGAGCTGACGCCGTCCATAAACGCGGGGACGCAACCGGGGCGAGTCGAACGACTCGCCCCGCGCTTTTTCACGCAGTTCTGAGCCGGCGTTTGGCGTGCCATCATTTTGCTCGATTATCTATGGGGCGCAAGCAGGGCGTGATGTTGAAAATCCGAGAGGTGAAAATGTCTCAATTGCCCATTCGCCGTCTGGCCGCGATTGCCACTGCCGCGCTGGTTACCGCGTGTGGAGGCACCCCGGTCGCCCCGCCGGCCCCCACGCTTGAGCCGGCGTCAGCAACACCGGCCGCGCAGGCCGCTGCGCCAGTCGCGCAAGGGAAACCCAGGTTCATCGAGTTCTATGCGGACTGGTGAGGAACCTGCCAATCGATGAAGCCTACCGTGAGTAGGCTCGAAGAAATCTATAAGGACACGGTGGAGTTCGAATTGATCAACATCGACCTGCCGGAAAGCAGCGACGCCAAACTGAAATACCGTTTTGTAGGCCAACCACAATTCGTGATCGTCAAGCCGGATGGTGAAGTGCTCGTCTCGCGCAACGGGTATCAGCAGTTCGAGCGCCTGCGGGACGATCTGAACCAGGCCCTCGGCGTCAACAAGTAGAAGACGGTGAACGCAGACTGCCGGCCAGGCATGTTTGACAATCGGCATTTACTTGTTACCATGCACCCCATGAGAACTGGCCGCAGATCGCTTCTAAAGATGGGCGTGTTGGGCCTCGCGCGCGCCCTCGTTCCTCCGCTGCCCGCCGCAGACCGATACGCGGATGGCCTGAGCGACCAGAGCAGGATTGTGCGCCCGCTGATGGGTTTTGCCCGCACGCTCAACTGGGCCGGCGCAATCCGCAGCGAGCCAAATCTGCAAGCGCCGCAGGTCGGCAAACTGGCGCGCGACAGCGTGTTGCCGATCTACGCCGAGGTGGAAACCGAATCCGGCCCGGCGCACAACAAGCTGTGGTACGAAGTCAAGGGCGGCTATGTGCATTCGTCGAATGTGCATGTGGTGGACTGGCAGCTCAACCAGCCCGAAACGGATGCCGGCGAAAAGGGCTTCTGGGCCGAATTGACCATTCCCTTCTTCGACGTGCGCGCCGGCCCCGCGCTCAGCGCCGGCCGGACGCGCTACCGCTACTACGGCGGCACCGTGTACAAGGTTATCAAAGTGGTCAAGTCCAGCGACCCGGCCGACACCAGCCTGTGGTACCAGATCGAAGACGAAATGTTTCCCGGACTATGGTTCGTGCCCGGCAAATACATGCGCCGCATCCCCGACGGCGACTTCACACCGTTGTCGCCAGAAATCGACCCGGCGGAGAAAAAGCTGGTGGTCAACCTGCGCGAACAGCGCGTCTATGCCTACGAACGCGACCGGGAAGTGTTCTCTTGCCGGGCTGCGACGGGCGCGCGATTTCAGGCCGGCGACTTCAGCACGCCGGTCGGCAAATGGCATATCTTCCGCAAGACGCCCACTCAGCATATGTATGGCGGGGCCGTCGGGGACGAAGGGTCGTTCGACCTGCCCGGCATCCCGTGGGTGTGCTACTTCACTACCAGCGGCGTCGCCTTCCACGGCACTTACTGGCACAACGACTATGGTGTGCCGCGCAGCCACGGGTGCGTGAATGTTACGTCACCCAATGCAAAATGGATTTGGCGCTGGTCCATGCCACCCAACGACCCAGCCGAGCGTTACATCCACATCCGCAAAGCCGATCTGGGAACGACCGTTGTCGTCGAATAGTCAAACATAAGCATCAACCGGCACACCCATCGCCGTGTCAGTATGACACGGCGATGCACTTTTTCAGCCTTTTGGCCGATCAGCCTGAAAAAAGTCGGTTCGTGAATATAATCACTGCATTAGTGAGGAGGTCAGTTCTGGCGCATGTGGGCCAACGGACGGGGCCGATTGATTCCAGCACAGCACTGACCCGGAGGAGACTCATGATTGTTGCAGTCGGCTCAGATCACGGCGGTTATGCATTGAAAGTGCTGGTGGTCGAGCAGCTACGGGCAGAAGGCCATCAGGTGATTGACGGAGGCGCTTTCAGCGAGGAACGCTCTGACTATCCCGATTTTGCTCGATTCGTGGGCGAGGCACTCCAGCAAGGGCGCGCCGAACGAGGCATCCTGCTGTGTGGCAGCGGCGTCGGGGCCTGTATTGCGGCCAACAAAATGCGCGGCATCCGCGCGTCCGTGTGCCACGACACCTACTCAGCCCGTCAGGGCGTCGAGCATGATGCCATGAATGTGCTCGTACTGGGGGGCCGGGTCATTGGTTGCGAACTGGCATTCGACCTGACGCGCGCATTTCTGGGCGCCCAGTTCAACCAGGGTGAACGTTACGTCGCCCGGCTCAAAAAAGTGGAAGCAATGGAATTGGAACGATGACTATGAACAACGCAAACACGAATCCAAACATGGCAGTGCAGAAGCTGGGCCAAAGCTTCTGGTATGACAACATCCAACGCGGCATCATCAGGAACGGCGAATTGCAAAAACTGATCGATGAATACGGCGTGCTCGGCGTTACCTCGAACCCCTCCATTTTTGAGAAGGCAATCTCCGGCAGCACCGATTACGATGAGGACATTCTGCGACTGGTGGCCGACGGGGCAAATGCCGAAACCATTTTCGAGCATCTGGCTATTGCGGATATCCAGGCCGCCGCCGACATCCTGGAACCAGTTTACGAACAGACGGACGGGCTGGACGGCTACGTCAGTCTGGAAGTGTCGCCAGAACTGGCGCACGACTGCGACGGCACCGTGAGAGAAGCGCGCCGGCTGCACCAGGCTGTAGGACGCAAGAACCTGATGATCAAGGTGCCGGCCACCGCCGAGTGCATCCCTGCCATCCAACAACTCATTTCTGACGGCATCAACATCAACGTGACGCTGATTTTCTCGCTCGAGGGCTACGAAGCCGTCGCGCGCGCCTTCATCAACGGCCTGAAAGCGCGCGCCGGGCAGGGGTTGCCGGTCAACGTGTCGTCGGTGGCCTCATTCTTCGTCAGTCGCGTCGACACACTGGTCGACAAGCTGCTCGATGAAAAGATCGGCCAGACAGCAGAGTGGGATCAGGATTTGAAGGCCCGGCTCGGCGCGATGAAAAGCAAAGCCGCCATTGCCAACGCGAAACTGGCCTACCAGATTTTCAAGCGCATTTTCAGCGAGCCGGAATGGCAGGCCCTCGAAACCGCCGGCGCGCGGCCCCA
>DAOUDB010000078.1:0-6358 GCA_034431495.1 Thermoflexales bacterium | reverse complement strand
CCGATTCGCTTGCCCAGGCCGCAAAGATTCCAGGTCTTAATGCCCCGGCGAGCATCATCTTCTTTCCAACGATGTCGGTGTGGCAGAGATGCACGTGTCGCCAATCTTAATGCCCCGGCGAGCATCATCTTCTTTCCAACCCTCGCACACACTCAGGGCCGGAATCTCCACTAAAACCATCTGCCACCCTTCGGGCAACTCACATTCCACCACCGGCAGCACGGGAACGGCTTATCTGCCCACGCCACGTCCCACCGGCTTCGGCGCCGCGAGAGCCCCTGCCCCAAAACCCCTGAAGAGCATCACAAAACAGGGGGGTCTCGCAAACACAGCGCGCGCCGACGCTCACAAATATACCACGGGCCGCTCGGTCACCCGGCCTATCCCCAGCACCTCCACCACCGTCGCCGCCTGCCGCGCCGTGCCCAGCCGGTAAAAACGCACGCTGTCCTCCTGCGCGTTCACCAGCCGCGCCATGCGCCGGCGCAACGCCGCATACTGATCATCGTCCAATACGCACTCAAACACGCTGTACTGGACGCGCTCGCCATACCCCTGCAGCAGCTTCGCCACCCGATTCCGCCGCCGATCGTCCGGCACATCATAGCTGACCAGCCAGAGCGTGCCGCCGCCGCCCACGCCCACCCCGTCCTCGGCCTGCTCCAGCACATCATGGGTCGTATGTGTGTTCATCAGCGCACCACAAACGGACGATAGGGGCTGCCGGTGCGAATGGCGGTCGCCATCGCCCGCGCCTGCAACTCAAAACAGCGCCGATACGTCACCCGCTCGTTCAGCGCCGGGTGAATGAATTCGTCCACCAGGCGCGTCTCGTACTCGCGGATGAAATTCTTCGCCCCCTTCTCACTCAACACAATCGGGCGGGATGGATCGTCGCCCGGCGTGAAGTCCTCCGGGCCGATCAGACCCATGTTCAGGCAGCGCAGCGCCACGCTATCGGCCACGATCGGGCGAAACTCCTCCATCAGGTCGAGCGCCAGCGAGGGGCGGCCATACGACACCTCGTGCAAAAAGCCGATCTGCGGATCGAGGCCGGCCACGCACACCGCCGCCTCCAGATGCTTCGCCAGCAGCGTGTAGCCAAAACTGAGCAGCACGTTCACCGGGTCGGGCGGCGGCTGGCGCGCGCGTTTGCGAAAGCCCCAGTCGCGCTTCAACAGGCGCGCAAACACCCCAAAGTAGGCGGCGCTGCCGGCGCCCTCCACGCCCATAAGACTGGGGGTGTTCGCCGCTGCCTCTGCGCGCGCAATCAGCGCGTTGATCTGCGCCGCTGCCTGCTCCAGCTCCGGCAGATTAAGCGAACGCTGATAACGCATCAACAGCGCGCGCGTATTGCGCAGCTTGCCGGCCACGCAGGCGCGCGCCACAGCCAGCGCAAATTCCGGCTGCATCGAGCGCGCATACTGCTCGCGCCGCAGGCTGCCATGCTTCGACAGCGGCCCCACCAGCCGGCCGCAATACAGCCCGTCGAGCGTGAGAAACACCGTGTCCACGCCCTCGAACAACAGCAGCTTCATCGCCGGCGTCGTCAGCGTCGCATTGCCGACGATCACCACTTCATCCACCTGGTCCAGCGGCGCGCTGCGCAGCTCCTGGCCATCCTTTTCCACGATCAGGCGCCGCGCCACACTGCGCACCTGCGCCCCCTGTTCAACAATGTACAACGGCGGCATAGCCCCCCTCCTCCCCGAATCCAAAATCCACGCTTTGTGTCCCGGTGGCGAAAGCGGGTGGAATCCGCTCTGCCGGGCCTGAGCAGTTACAAACCAAAAATCTAAAATCTAAAACCAAAACCCAACATCAGAGGACGCTGGCCGGGTCCACGTCCACAATCGCGCCCGCCGGCACGTCCAGCCCTTGCAGCAGCCGGCGCGGGTCGGCGGTGCGGGCCAGCGCCTGCCAGCGATAGCAGTTGTTGCGCCGCGCGAAATAAGCCTGCGCCGGCCCGATGACATCCTCCGGCTGCGCCACGCGCCGGCGCAACCGGCGGGCCAGCATCTCACACGCCAGGCGCGCTTTGGCATTGTCCGCGTCGCTCACCTCGAAGCGCACCAGGCGCGTAAAGGGCGGCAGGTTCAACATGCGGCGCTGTGCCAGCTCATAGCGCGCAAAGCCGGCCACATCGTGGCGCGCCGCGTGCGCAATCGCCGGGTGCTCCGGGTTGTACGTCTGCACGATCACCCGGCCGGCCAGCAGCCCGCGCCCGGCTCGCCCGGCCACCTGCTCGATCAAATCGAACACCCGCTCCGAGGCGCGGAAGTCCGGCAAAAACAGCCCCACATCCGCCAGCACCACCCCCACCAGCGTCACCAGCGGCAAATCCAGGCCCTTGGCGATCATCTGCGTGCCAACCAGCACATCGGCCTGCCGGTTGACAAAGCGCTGCAACATCTGATCCGCCCCCGCATGGCCGGCCACGCCGGCCGCGTCGCGATCCCAGCGCACCACCCGCGCCTGCGGGAATTGCTCGATGATCGCCGACTCGACCTTCTGCGTGCCGATGCCGAGATAGCGGATGCGCGGCCCGCCGCAGGATGGGCACACCGCCGGGGCCGGCTCGGTGTGGTCGCACTGGTGGCACTTCAGAATCGACGATTGCGCGGCAGGCGCGCCGGGCGAGTGATGCCAGGTCAAGGGGGCGTCGTCGTTGGGGCAGCGCATGGCATAGCCACAATCCCGGCAGATCACGCACGATGCCGCGCCGCGCCGGTTCAAAAACAAGATGGCCTGCTCGCCGCGCTGCAACGTCTCACCCAGCGCACTCTGCAACGCCCCGCTGAACATGCTGAAATTGCCGGCGCGCAACTCGGCGCGCATGTCCACCACCTGCACCTCTGGCAATGGCTGATACACCACCGTCTCCGTCTCGCGCTGCGCCGACGACTTCACCCCCAGCCGGGCTTGTTGATCCCCCACCCGGTTCACATGCCCGCGCACACGGTTCGGCAACTCCAGCATACGCACCGGGACAAGCGCCTCACCCTGCGCCGGCCCATACGGCTGCGCAGCGTGCATCCGCGTCGCCGCCCGCCACATCTCCAACGACGGCGTCGCGCTGCCCATTACCAGCGTTGCCCCGGCGATCCGCGCATACGCAATCGCCACATCCCGCGTGTGATAGTACGGCGACGCGCCCTGCTTGTACGATTGATCGTGCTCCTCGTCCATGACGATGACGCCCACATCCGGCAACGGCGCAAACAGCGCCGAGCGCGCCCCCACCACCACCGGCAACTCGCCGGCCCAGATGCGCCGCCACGTGTCATAGCGTTCGCCCGCTTTCAGCCGGCTGTGAACCAGCGCCACCCGCCCCGGAAAACGCTCCAGAAAACGGCGCGCCGTCTGCGGCGTCAGGCTGATCTCCGGTACCAGCACGATTGCCCCGCGTCCCTGCGCCAGCGCCAGTTCCACCGCCCGCATGTAGATCTCCGTCTTGCCCGAGCCGGTGACCCCGCGCAGCAAAAACACCGTACCCGGGGCCTCCGGGGTCGCCGGGACCGCCGGGGTCGCCGGGAGCGCCGGCATCCTGCCGGCCCCCTCCCCCTCCGCCGCAAACCGCGCCTGCATCGCCGCGCGAATCGCGTCCCAGGCCCGCTGCTGATCGTCGGTCAGCGGCGGCGGCGACTTCAGCACATAGTCGATATCGGCCAGCGGATCGCGCCAGCGTTCGGCATCGCCCAGCAGCACATAGTTGCGCCCGGCCAGCCACACCAGATCGGCCCGGCTTGCGCCCGTTTCCGCGCTGATCCAATCCGCCCAGGCAAAGCCGTTGCGCGCCAGCAGGTAACGCAGCGCGTCCGAGCGTCGGCGCATGGCCTCGGCCCGCCGGGGCTGACGCGCCGCCTCGGCCTCCAGGTTCGCCAGCACGATCTCCAGCGTGTCCGGCGAAATAGCCAGTTGCGCCATCGCCGCGCGCATCGGCCGGCCGGCCCCGGCTTGCAGCGTCGCAATCTCCTGCGCCCGAACCTGGCCGTCCGACAGCAGCCGCTTCAGGGTGGCGCGCCACGTTGCGCCGTCGAATTCACCCGGTCGGCTGCGCTGCATGGCAGCCCGCACGGCTGCGCGCAGTTTGGATGCCACCAGTGGGCCGCGCCGCTCCAGCACGGCCAGGATCTGGCCGGCCATGTCGAGTTGAGGGGTTGGCCGACCTGACGCAGCGCCGGCCGGCCGCGCCGACTCAGCCAGCACGTAGGCTGTGGTGGATTTGGGGGTCAAGCCGGGTGGAACCATCAGCGCATAGCAGCGGCCCGGCGCCGCGTGATACTCGGCGCGCAGCCACTCGGCCAGGCGCATCTGGGCCGGATTGAGCGCCGGGCGATTGGGCCGGCCATCTACCGGCACCACCGCATGCAGATCGCGCAGCGCATATCCCTCCGACACATCGCCAGACGCGGAGACGGCGACCACTACCCCGGCCACCAGACGCTTGCGCAAGGGGGCCACCACCACTGCGCCCGGCATCACCTGCTCGCGCAAGGCCTCTGGCACGCGATAGCTCAAGGCGCCCGGCAGCGCATCGTTGAACAACGCCACCTCGGCGATCAAACAAGAAGGGGTATCGGGCGACATGCGCCCACTATAAATCGGACGCGCAGCCAGAGTCCGTCACATCAACGACCAGCATCGCCATGTCGTCGAACTGCTCTCCCTCTCCGCGATAGCGCAAGAGCAGAACAAACACACTGGCACAAAACTCGTCCGGCGCATCGGCATGGCGTTCCGCCAATAACGTCATCAGATGCTCGCGCCCCAGCGCGAGGCCGTCCGGACTGAAGGTATCCACCAGCCCGTCCGTGTACAACACCAGCCGATCGCCGGCGCGCAAGTCCAGCGCGCAATCTGTCAGGCCCAGCATGTGGCGCGGCAGAGAGCCGAGAATTGCCCCATCACCCGGCAGCGCAGAGGCCGTGGATGCCGGCAGCATCGGCGCAGGCGCCGCCCCGTCCACACGACGAAGCAGCGCCGGACGCTCATGGCCGGCCCGCGCATAGACGAACCGGCACGTGCGTCGATCCAGCACGCCATAGAACACCGTGACGAACATTTGCGCGCCGCCCAGTTCGAGCAGCAGATCGTTGACGTTCGACAGCACTTCAGTCGGCGACGCAGTGCCGGCCGCGCTGCGGCGCGCCTCGGCCAGGATCAGGCTGCGCGACAGGCCCATGAAGAGCGCCGCCGGCATTCCCTTGTCGGACACATCGGCGATGACGACGGCGCAGCGATCATCATCCAGCCGAATCACATCGTAGAAGTCGCCGCCCACCTGACGGGCCGGCACGCTGCGCGCCGCAAACGAAAAGCCGGGCAGACTCGGGAAAGCGCGCGGCAGCAGGCTGAGTTGCACCTGGCGCGCCAGTTCCAGCTCGCGCTCCATGCGTTCCTTGCGCACCAGTTCGGCCTGCGCCGCTTCCAGCAGCGCGATCTTGGCCCGTAGTGTATCGACCAGCCGGGCGCGCTGAATCGCCAGCGCTGCCTGATTCGCCAGCATCTGCAAGAGCGCCACATCGCCCGGCGCCAGCTTCGAACGGGTAGTCGAGTGCACCAGCAGCAAACCTTCCAGTTTGCCCTGCGCCACCAGCGGCAGACGCAACCCGGCCCGCAGGCGCGCGCCCTCCACATCGGGGCTGCGCTGCGGCACGCCGGGCGGCCAGTCGGTCGTTGTCATCATCATGGGCGCAGCATCGGCCTGCGCCGCCAGCCGGCCAAACACGGCCTCCGCCTCGCAGCGCTGCCCGGCCAGCGCAGCATCCCAGCCCGCCACGGCCACAATCTCAGCCCAGCCGGTATCCGTATGGTCATCAGGGCGACGGTGGTACAAAATGGCGCGCTCGATGCCGCACAGGTCGCGCGCCAGCACGCACACCCGCGATGCCAGATCGGCCAAATCGGTGGATGAGATCAGTTCCAATCCCAGCCGCTCGAGCGACATGAGGGCCTGTGTGCGCTGATGCAACACCCGGCGCGACGCTTCCAGCTCGGCCTGATAGCGTTGCGCGTTCACATGCGCATCCATGCCGCTGGCAGTCGCCTGGCCGGCAACTTGTTGCAGCCGACGCAATTGCATCGACTCGTATGGCTCAATGTCCTCGAACGATAGCCGGCCATCCAGGGCCAGCCGGGCGATGTACTCCTCCATATGCAGATCGCCATACGGCGGAGCGCCAGCAGACACACTCGGCGTAGCCGGCCCGCGATAAAAGTCAAGCGCCATCACTTCGCCGCTGCGGCCGGTGTGATTACAGGCCGGGCAGCGCCCGGGCGCATACCAGCGCGCCGCCTCCAGCGCGGCCGCGTCGAGCGCCGGGACGAGCCGGCTGACACGCGCCAACGCTTCGGG
>DAOUDB010000077.1:0-3541 GCA_034431495.1 Thermoflexales bacterium | reverse complement strand
CGCTGTGGCGTATCAGCCGGCGACGGACGCGCTTCCTTATCCTGAGTTCTGGCCGCGCGCGTCAACGCCGGCCAAAGAACTGCTCGTGGTCGATGTAAGCGATCAACCGCCGCAGGTCGAATTTGCGCTGAGTGTGTTGCAGGGACTTGTCAACCGTTCGCAGCCGCGCCTGTATTTGCTGCATACGCGCTATCGCAGACAGGATTGCCAGTGGCTCGCAGAACTCCATTTCGGAGGTTACTCCTCCAGAACCATCTCCGTCGATGAGGCGCTGCGGCAGTTCATGCCTGAGGTAAAGGGCGCTGTGATCTACGATCAAACGATCATGGACGAGATCGGCGCCGTTTACTCCGACCGGCTTAACCAGACCAACGTGCTGATGATGATCGGCGCGTTGGAAGATGCGCTGCCGCTGACGCCGGAGATGAACCAATCCCTCCGCTTGCCGGTGGTGTTCGACGCGCGCGACCGATGGACAAATCAGTATGACATGATGCGCTGGGCCTATCTGGAGCTGTTTCCCCGCATGAACCCGCGCATTCTGGCAACCAACTATCCCGGCATTTTCCTGCTCACCGACTATCTGGTTCAGCATCGCATCTTCACATTCTGGTTCCCGGAATTCCGCACGACGGCGGAGGAGAACCTGTTGCGCGGTATCCTGGCCTCAACGCCTCCGAATACGCCGATCCTCGGTTGGTGGTTCGACTGGATGCCTAACCCCAAAGATCCCAACCACCAGCAGGCGGATGCTGTGATGGAATGGCCCGGCTTGTTGCGCGGTTCATACTTCGGCAAGATTCTCACCCCTTCACACGAAGCGACCAATCTCTCTGTACACTCTGGCGTCGCGCCCGGCCCATATCGCCACAAGACTCCCGACCGGCCCGCTCTGGATCCGGCCCGCGTGTATTACACCTTTGTCATTTCCGATGGTGACAACCTGGGCGAAGCCCTGATGATGCGCACGCGCGACCTGCACTGGGACAAGCCCGAGCGCGGCAGCTTCCCGATGGGCTGGTCGTTTGCGCCGGCCACAGCGCATCTGGCTCCGCCGGTGTTGAGCTACTACCTGCGCACCGCTACGCCGAACGATCTGCTCATGGGTGGGCTGGGGGTGGGCTACACCGAGCCGGTGATCTACCTGCGCGCATATCCTGAACAGCGCGAGGCGCTCTGGGATGCCTATGCGCGCGCTACGGATGCAGCCCTGGGCTGGATCGACTCGACCTGCTTGTGGTTGATCAATGGACGCCACGAAGAGGCTGATCGCTATGCACGCGGATCGAGCGGCCGGCTGCAGGGCATCTTCATCGGCTATGGCGGTTCGCCTGACATTGCCGAGGCGCGTCTCACGCACAACGATGTGGTGGCTTTCTACCCGGCTACACGTTTTCACGGTGAGCCGCTCACGCGCGAAGCGAAGATCCAGGCCATGGTCGATGAGATTCGCGCCGGCACGCGCGGCCGGCCTGACTTCATCGAAGCCTGGGTGTTGAACTGGGGGCTTGAGATGAGCGTGTTGCAGGAAGTCCAGCAACGGCTCGGCTCCGATTACGTGTGCGTGCGGCCGGATGTGCTGGTCGAGCTGCGCCGTCAGGCCGCCGGCCAGATGCGCAGCCGATGATCCAGCCGATAGTGTCCGCGCGCAACGCCTGGCGAAGCCGGTCCAAAGCCGGCTTCGCTGCGTTGTGGCCGCCGGCGGTCAATAGAGCAACGGCGCGAGTCGTTTGCTCGTTCGCATATAGTCCACATAGGCCTGGCCGAACTTCTCCAACAGCATGCGCTCTTCTAACCGGATGCGGAACAGGTAACAGGGCACAAGCAACAGCATCAACGCAAATCCGCGCGGGCTAAACAGCGCCAGGGCCAGCCCAACATGAAACACCAGGTCGCCGGTGTAAGCCGGGTGGCGCAGGGTGCGATAGATGCCATCTGTGACCAGCGCCTGCGACTCGCGCGTGCGCAGCCAGTACGTATACTCGCGGCCCAGATCATGGCGGGCGATCTGGCGCAGCGCGACCCCGCTCAGCGCCGCCAGCAGGCCAATCAGGTTCAGCACTCCGAAGCGCCGGCCCTCGCGCCTGGCTCGCGTGAAGTCGTTGGCAATGGTGGCAAGCGCGGCCAGCCACACCACGGTCGATGAAACGATGAAGATCCAGTCAGCGCGTTGCGTTTTGTTCATGGCCGCTCATGTCCTCCAGAGTGTCACAGATTCGATCTCGTTGCGCCCGCGCCGTTTGGCATGGTCGCCCGGCGCAGGGTAGCCGAGCGTGACCAGCGCCTGCGGCTCCCAGTCATGCGGCAGGTTCAGCGTCGCGATCACGAGATCGGGGCAGAACAAGGGCGCGCACATCCAGCACGCACCCAGCCCCAGTTCGGTCGCGGCCAGCAGCAGGTTTTGGATGGCGGCTGCCACGGCCTGGCCGGCCATCCAGCGTTCAGCCTGGTTGCGCCGCGCGTCGGGATAGACATCCATATCCGTCATGCTCAGGCAGGCCAGGATGAGCGCCGGCGCCGCGCTGATGCGCTGGTACGAACGGGAGGCATCCCGCTCGATGACGTCGGGCGCAACGCCATCGCGGGCCAGGTCTGCGCGCAGCCGGCTGCCCATGGCCTGCGCCAGCCGCGTTCGCGCGTCGCCTCGAATCACAACGAACCGCCAGGGTTGGCGGTTGTGCGGCGAGGGCGCGCATATGGCGGCGTCGAGTAACTGGCCGATGATCGCGTCGCTCACGGCTTGCTGTGTGTAACGCCGGATCATCTGCCGGGCGCGAATCACGTCAAAAATGGACATGGCCGGTTATACGCAACACGAAACACGCAATACGAAATGCGTGTGGCGTCGTGCGTATTGGTGGGTGCGTCATCGGTACAAATCGAGGTGGGCCGGCCGGATGATCTCGGCCGCGCTGCCGCTGCGCCGGCTGAAAGCAACACCTCGCACCAGCGCCGCCGGCACCCCTTCGGCGGCCTGACCCATCAACAACGTGGCGGCAGACGCCATCATATCGGCAAGGCCGATATCGGTGTGTTGCAACGGATAGCCAAATAAATCGGGCCGGCCACGCCAGTCTTCGACGCCCGGAAGGCCGGCCACGCCAACGGCGACGCCGACTGTGCCCAGGCGATGTGGCCGGCCGTGACTGTCGGCAATCACGACCGGCAGGTCAATGCCAAACTGCGCCCCGATGCCCGCAGACAGCCTGCGCGCGCTGGCATCGGGATCGACCGGCATCAGCAGAATCTCGTCCTGATCTGCGCCGACGTTGGAATGGTCGATGGCGGCGTTGGCCGAGGTAAACCCCAGGCGGTGGCGGGTGATGAGCACACCCGGCGCCACGCGCGACACCGCTTGCGACTCGCGCAGAATCATTTCGACCAGACGCGGGTCCTTGCCGGTTTG
This sequence comes from Thermoflexales bacterium, assembly GCA_034431495.1. Taxonomy (GTDB): domain Bacteria; phylum Chloroflexota; class Anaerolineae; order J036; family Brachytrichaceae; genus Roseilinea. Next base: position 135 of record DAOUDB010000077.1, on the reverse strand, counting down.
TTCGGCCAGCTCTTGCGCGCGATGCGATGGCTCGACCTCGCGCAGATTGACGAAGCGCCCCTCGGCCTTTGACACGATCTTTGAGGTGATCACCAGAATATCGCCGGCTTGCGGCGCGAGCGCGCGCAGCGCGGC
>DAOUDB010000076.1:0-3606 GCA_034431495.1 Thermoflexales bacterium | reverse complement strand
CCTGTTGATTTTCGCCGGCGCATCGGTTCCACCCCTGGCGCGCTTGTCGGCCGGATATTTGCTCAATGCCCCGCGCGCCCTGTATGTCCCGCTGGCCGGCGTCGCAGTCGTGTGGGCCGTTCTGGTGTTGGCGCTGGCCGATGCGGTCGCGCATGTTGCAGCAGGGCGGGTGAAACGTGTTTTCTCCACGCCGGCGGTTCGCGTTGCCGGCGTGATGGCGTTGTGTGGGCTTGGCGCAGCGCACGCCGGCAGTCAGCTGTCGCTGCATCTGCGCGTCCATGCGCCGATCACGACGATTGCCGAAACGGCCATTGCCATGCCGCCCCATCAGCGTATGCTGGTTCTGAATATGCCGGAATGGGTGGCCCCCAAAACGCGCCGCTTCCCGGTGGGTTCGGAGGGCGTGATTGTGATGGCCCCCTACGTCGGCGGCGACGACTTGGTGTTGTCGAATACTGGACAGCGGCGCGATGTGGCGCTGGCGCAGTTCGTCACGCCATTTCAGCCAGAACTGACATACGTGTATCAGACCTGGGGCCAGCAGATGGACGCCGGCGCGTTGACAACGGCGGCGCGCGTGATGTGGGTGCGTTACCTCACCGACACGCTGCGCGCAGATTGGGTGGGGGGTGTCGAACCGCCGGCTGTCATCGAGGGTAGCGCGCCGGCCACGTTTGGACAGGTCCTGCAATTGGTCGCGCACCACATCCAGCCATGTCGCGACGGATGGGTTCTGGCGACGCGCTGGCGGCGAACTCCCGAGGGGCAGGGCGGTGCGTTGCCGGCCACGCTGTCGATGTTTGCGCAGGCCTATGACGCGCAGGGCAGGCCGGTGGCCCAGCAGGATGGGACGTTGTTGTCGGGGTTGTTGGGATTTGATCAGGTGCCGGCCGGCCTCGATGTGGTGGACCGCCGATGGCTGATCGGCGCGCCGGCTGCCGCGCCGTTGACGGTGTGGGTGGGCGTGTACGACTATCAAACCGGGCAGCGTTTGCCGGCCACCCTGCCAGATGGCGCGCTGCTGCCGCAGGACGCCCTGCAACTGGCTGTGCCGCCTGCCGATGCCCCCTTGCCGGAATGTCGCTGACCCGGCCCATCTTTCAATTTGTGCTGTCTCTAGTGGCTCATCAAAAGCGAGTTGACTGGTTGACTTGATGTGGAACAAGCGTCATTCCCGCGCAAGCGGGAATCCAGTTCACTCATGCGTGCTATCTCAGGCGCAGCCGGTCGTTCTGAAATTGACGAACTACTAGAGATACAGGCTGCTCTAAGCTTGCGCGCTACTATCGCTACTGGCGCGCAAATCCCGCGAGTGATTTGCACATCTGCGCGCCACGGAATGCCGTGTTGCACAAGGCTGTGGCGCGTGGCGCTCCGCATATCAGACTGATCCGGGTTGGTGGTAATGAAGAACCTGCGAAGAAAACGAATTGGGCTGGCGCTGGCAATTCTGATTGTCTGCCAGACGGCTGTGCTCAACGTGTCTGTGACACATGCCGGGATACATGCGCCGGCTGCAAGCGCGCCGGCGACGGCAGTCGCGCCAATGTCCACACCCGAGGCTGTGCATCCGCTGACGATCGACTATCTGCGCCGGCGCGATTACCCAGCCAGTGAGGTCACAATCGAATCGACTCTGCCGCGCGGCGCCAACTATGATCGCTATCTCGCGTCGTACCTGTCTGACGGATTGAAGATCTATGCGCTGCTGACTGTGCCGCGAGGGGAGCGCCCGGCGACGGGCTGGCCGGTGATTGTGTTCAACCACGGCTACATTCCGCCGGCCCAATACCGCACCACCGAGCGCTATGTGGCGCATGTGGACAATCTGGCGCGCAACAGCTACATCGTGTTCCGGCCGGACTATCGGGGACATGGCAGTTCTGAGGGCGAAGCGGAAGGTGCGTATGGCTCGCCGGCGTACACCATCGACGTGCTGAATGCTGTGGCGGCGATGAAGCAATTCCCCGGCGCCGATCCGAACCGCATCGGCATGTGGGGCCACTCGATGGGCGGGTACATCACGCTGCGGGCGATGGTGACAAGCGGCGACATCAAGGCCGGCGTGATCTGGGCCGGCGTGGTGGCATCCTATCCCGACCTGCTCGCGCGCTGGCGCAGGCCGGCTTCAGCGGCCACGGTCGTGCCGCCCAGCGCGCGCGCCTGGCGCACCCGGCTCGTCGAGACTTATGGCACGCCCGAACAGAATCCGGCGTTCTGGAACTCGATCTCCGCCAACAGCTATCTGGCCGATCTGTCTGGCCCGGTGCAACTCCACCACGGCACCGCCGACACATCCGTGCCGTTCGAGTTCTCCGAGACGTTGCGCGATCAGATTCAGGCTGCCGGCGGCGAGGTGGAGTTCTACAGCTACCGCGGCGACAACCACAACATCTCGAACAACTTCTCGCTGGTCATGCGCCGAACGGTGCAGTTCTTTGACCGCTATCTCAAGAATTAGCCGCTTCTGCAAGCTGTTTCATGGTTGATGTTGTCTCGGTCTCACCCAATCAACCCGAAGCCAAACAATGAAAGACAAAGAAGGGCGCAGCCATTCAGCTGCGCCCTTCTCGGTGTCTTTGGTTTCAGTCATGCTGTTGCCTGCTGTCTCTGGCGTGCTTTGCGCCAGGCCAGCAGCCGCAGGCCGTTGAGCGAGACAAGCACCGTACTGCCTTCGTGCGCCACGACGCCCAGCGGCAGCGGAATCTGCGCACCGAGGGCTGCGGCAAGCATGATGACGATCACGGCGCCGGCAAAGGCCAGATTGCGCATCACAGTGCGCTGCGCCTGCCGGCTCAACGCAATCACGTAAGGAATGTTCGACAGATCGTCGGACATCAGCACGATATCGGCGGTTTCCAGCGCCACATCCGTGCCGGCTGCGCCCATGGCAATGCCCACGGTGGCAGTCGCCAGCGCCGGCGCATCGTTGATCCCGTCGCCCACCATGGCCACAGCTCCATGCTGGGCCATGTCTCGCACCAGGCGCACCTTGTCTTCGGGCAGCAATTCGGCATGGAATTCGTCCACGCCGGACTCGGCGGCAATGGCTTGCGCCACCACCGTGTTGTCGCCGGTGAGCATGACGGTGCGCAGGCCCATGTCACGCAGTTCGCGCACGACTTGCGCAGCGCCGGGGCGCAGCTTGTCGGCCACGGCGATCACACCCAACACTTCGGCCGACTTGCCGTCATGCGCGATGCGCGCTACCAACATGGCAGTTTTGCCCTCGCGTTGCAGGCGCATCACTTCGTGGCCGGCGCTGCTGCACGCCATGCAATCGAAGGCCTCGAAGTAGCGCGGGCTGCCGATAGCGATAGTCGTTCCGTTGATCGTGGCGCTGACGCCCAGGCCGGGCCGTGCGATGAAGCCTTCTGACCGGGGCAGTTGGGCTTCCAGCCCGCGCGCTTTGGTTTCATTGACAATCGCATGCGCGACGGGATGCTCGGATTTGGCTTCGACAGCTGCTGCCAGTGTCAACAAATCCGATTCGCGGCCGCTCCAGTCATTGATCTCTGAAGCGGGAGTCACGATGATGTCGGTGACGCGCGGCTTGCCCTCGGTCAGCGTGCCTGTCTTGTCGAAGGCGATAGCGCGGATGCCGGC
>DAOUDB010000075.1:0-3407 GCA_034431495.1 Thermoflexales bacterium | reverse complement strand
TTTTTCTTCTTTATCTGGTTCCGGCGATGCCCCATGAATGATCGGCCTCTCCTCGAGGTGAAGCGCGGCCATCGGGCGCGCATCACCAGCTTCAACGGGGGGGACATGCTGGCGAGCAAACTGCGCCAGCTTGGAATTGTGCCCGGCGTGTGCGTGCGCGTCGTCCGCGTCGCACCGCTCAGAGGCCCGGTGCTCATCGAAGTCGATGGCCGTTCCGTTGCGCTGGGCCGGCAGATTGCGTCTCGGGTGCTTGTAGCGGAGGACGCATGCGATTCGCTTTAGTGGGCCAGCCGAATTGCGGCAAGAGCACACTGTTCAATCAGGTAGCCGGATATCGGGCCGAGACCGGCAACTTTGCCGGCACCACTGTGACCTTCACCGAAAGCAAGGTGCGCGTGCTTGGCGATGTTGTAGATATTGTTGACTTGCCGGGCACATATACGCTGGCCGGCGCCAGCCCGGCCGAGCGCGAAGCATTTCGCTATCTCGCCTTGCGCGAGGTGGACGCCATCATCAATGTAGTGGACGCCTCTCACCTGGCGCACGGTCTGAGCCTGACACTTGAATTACTGGAGTTGCAGCGCCCCATCGTCATTGCGCTGAACATGGTGGACGAGGCCCTGAGACTGGGCATGCGCATCGACGGGCCGGCGCTGGAGCAGGCGCTGGGCGTGCCGGTGTTGCCGCTGGTAGCCAGCCGCGGGCGGGGCGTCAAAGAGCTGTTCACCAAAACTTATGCTGTCGCGCGCAGCGGGGCCACACCACGCCGGCCTGTGTACGCCCCAGATATCGAGGCCGCCATACAGTCTCTGCTGGCACTGATCACAACAGCCTTCCCCGACAACGCCGACCAGCATCACCCGCTCAAACCCGAAGCGACCGCGATCAAACTGCTCGAGCTGGACAACGATGTCATGTCTCAACTGGAGCAGGCCGCGCGCGGCGCGCGATCGCACGTCAAAACCACCGTCGAGCAACTCGAACACAGCCGGGGCCAGACGGCAGCCTGGCTGATGAGCGCCGAACGACAGCGCCGGGCGCAGGACCTGGCGCACGCAATCGTGAAACAGGGCGCGCGGCGCTTCTCGTGGCGCGACCGCCTGGACGATGTGCTGCTGCATCCCATCCTGGGCTATGTCGCCTTTGTGGTCATCATGCTGGCGTTCTTCCAGATCATCTACGGCATCGGCAGCGTGCTGGAGAAACCCGTGCTTGCGTTGTTCGAGCAGATCACCAGCAACGTATCGAGCCTGCTTGGAACGGGCAACCTGGCCGCCGAGCTACTTACGGGTCTGCTGCAAGGCATCAGCGGCGGGGTTGCCATCGTGCTGCCATATCTGGCGCCTTTTCTGCTCGGGTTGGGAATTCTGGAAGACGTGGGATACCTGCCGCGCGTCGCGTTTCTGATGGATGCTCTGATGCACCGGCTCGGCCTGCACGGCAAAGCCATCGTGCCCTTCATCCTGGGATACGGCTGCAACATCCCGGCAGTCATGTCGACGCGCATCCTGGAAGAGCCAAAAGACCGCTTCCTTGCGGCAGCCCTATCGACTATGGTGCCGTGCGCAGCCCGGCTGGCCGTGGTCTTCGGGCTCGTGGCGTTCTATCTCGGTCCGGCTCTCGCGCTCGTCATCTACGTGTTCAACTTGTTCGTCATCGCTGTAACCGGGCGCGTGCTGTCGCGCTTTCTGCCCGAAGACAGTCCCGGCCTGATCCTGGAGATGCCGGTCTACCGTGTGCCCACTGCGCGCGCCGTGACGCAGAAAGCGTGGTTCCGCATCCGTGAATTCATCGTGGAAGCATGGCCGATCCTGATCGCCGGCAGCGTCGTGCTGGCGTTGCTCAACTATCTGGAATGGACGCGCTATCTGAACATGCTGGTGTGGCCGATCACCTGGGTGCTCGGTCTGCCCGGCGAGGTCGGCACGCCATTGTTGTTTGGCATCCTGCGCAAGGAGTTGTCGCTGGTCATGCTGGCCCAGGCGCTGGGCAGCAGCGATTTCGGCTCGGCGCTCACGTCAAATCAGATGATAACGTTCACCGTTTTCGTGGTGTTCTATGTGCCCTGCCTCGGCACGCTAGCGGTGCTGGTGCGCGAGCTGGGTCGGCGACATACAGCATACATCGTCGCGCTAACCATCGGCGTGGCGTTGGCCGCCGCTCTGGTTGCCCGGCTGTTCTCGGTGCTGATCATCTGAGAAAAATCACCCTCCCGCAGATTCCAAACCTGCGGGAGGGTCAGTCCACTACTCTTTCCCGGCCGGCGCAACGGCGCCCTGGCGCGCGGCAATCAGGTCGATGGCGATCACCAGCGCAGCGCCAGCCACCATCAGCGCCAGCGCCAGCGCGACTTCCGGCGTGAGCGCCTGGGGGAGCACATTGGCCTGCCCATCCACAACTTCCTTCCAAGGCCACACCTTGCGCAACGAGCCGAGCATGAAGCCGGCCAGCACGGCCACGGTTGGGTCGTGATAGCGCCGCAGCAGCCAGCGCAGCACCCGCGCAAATGTGACGATGCCGGTCGCGCAGCCGGCAACGAAAATCGCCAGCGTGGCTACATCCAGGCGGGTTACCGCGCCCAGAATGTACTGATATTTGCCCAGCAACACCAGGATAAACGAGCCAGAAATGCCGGGCAGAATCATGGCGCAGATGGCAATCGCGCCGCTGATGAAAATGAACCAGGCGTCATTCGGCGTCTCGGTGGGCGTCAGGCCCACCAGGATATACGCGCCAACGATTGACACGCCTGCCAGCGCGATGGTAAGCGGCGTCCAGCGGCGGACGCGCTTGCGCACCACCAATACCGACGCCAGCACCAGGCCGAAGAAGAACGCCCACACCAGCGAAGGACTTGTCTGGAGCGCATGGCTGAGCGGGCGGGAGAGGAGCACGATCGCCAGGCCGATGCCCATCCCCAGCGCCAGCAGGAAGCGCCAGGGAAAATCTGCGAACGCCTCGCGCCAACGCAGACTGATCAGTCGCCGAACAAACCGGATATTGACTGCGTGGATGGCGTTGATCAATTCGTCGTAGATGCCCAGGATAAACGCCATCGTGCCGCCTGAAACGCCCGGCACCACATCGGCTGCGCCCATGCAAAAGCCGCGCACCGTCACCCAGAAATAGTCGATCAACGAGCGATTGCGCGCAGCAGGCTGAGCAACCGGCGCAGATACAGAAGGAGCTTGAGCTTGGTCCATGTGTTGTTTCGCAGTTGAGGGTTTTCGATGCGGTCTGCATCGCCATCGGGTATGGTTTGGAACAGGGGGCAAGTATACCCGCCGGCGCTGATACCCTACTCTTCCATGTCCCACACCGGCGCGCGCAGCCGCTTGGCTGCGCCGGCGCGACGCTTGGCCGACACGCGGCGCGCCCTGGCTGCCCGCGACGGCCTGACCCGCTTG
>DAOUDB010000074.1:0-16805 GCA_034431495.1 Thermoflexales bacterium | reverse complement strand
GCCGGTGATCTCGTTTGTGATCGTGTCGGTGTGGCAGGGCCGGGTGACCGACATGACCTCATGGGTGTTGCGCGACGACCGCTCGGCGTTCGACGAGGAAAAGGTGACAACAGACGGCGACGCGCACGGCCGGCTGTGATCGCGGCCGGCGTCGGCGACTGTCGCCTGCGTCGCGTCGTCATCACCCCTGAGCGATCTGATCACGCGCAGCTTTCAGGGCAGCAACCGCCTGTTCATACTCGGCTTTCGCGCGCCCGGCTTTTTCCCGGGCGCCTTCCACCGCGCCAGTTCGCCCCATGAGTTCAAGCTCCTTGCACACGTTGGACAGCCGCAGAGCGCCGAACATTGCGCTGCTCGACTTCAGCGTGTGGGCGGCGCTCTTCAATCCTTCGGCGTTGCCCTGCTGCGCCGATTGCTCGATCTCGCCGATCAGCCTGGCTGCGTTTTCCAGAAACACATCGAGCACTTCGGTCACTTCTTTGTCCATCACAGCGACCAGACCGTCAATCGCGCTGCGATCCAGGATGGGGGCGCTGTCATGGGCAGTGGTCTCCGCTTCTGTGGGCGGGGGCAGCACCGGCCGGGAACGCTCGAGCGCTTCGACTAATTCCTCGATCTTGACCGGCTTGGTGATGTAGTCCTCCATGCCGGCTGCCAGGCACCATTCACGGTCGCCCTCCAGCGCATAGGCGGTCATGGCGATCAGACGCGGGCGCTCCTCCTTCGGCCAGCGCCGGCAAATGCGCCGGGCGGCTTCCAGGCCGTCCATCTCCGGCATCTGCACATCCATCAGCACCACATCGTAACGCTGGCGCTCCAGGGCTTCGATCACTTCATAGCCATTGGCGACGATATCGGCCCGGTAACCTAGCCGCTCCAGGATGCGCGCCGTGACCTTCTGGTTCACGATGTTGTCTTCGGCAAGCAAAATGTGCAACGGATGCCGCTGCGCCATTTGAGAATCGAGGGACATCTCAGAAGCCGTTTTCTGAATGGCTACCGGCTGGCCGCGCAGGAGATTGACCATGATGCCGTACAACTGCACGGGGCGGATCGGCTTGGTGAGATAGGCGCTGATCCAGGGGCGCGGGTCGTCAGGCTCACGCGCGCCGATGGAACTCAACATGATCAGAGGCAGAGCGGGCAGCAGTTTGTGAATCTCGTCGGCCAGCGTCAGGCCGTCCATATCGGGCATCTGGATATCGAGCACAGCGATGTCGAATTGCATGCCGGCGCAGATGTGCGCAAGGGCGGCCGGCCCCGATGCCGCATCCTGTGTCTGCATGCCCCACGACTGGATCTGGCGGGTGAGGATCGTGCGATTGCTCGTGTTGTCGTCCACGATCAGCACACGCTTGCCGGCCATCTCGGCCTGCGCCGCGCCCGCAGAGATGCGTTGTTGCTGCGGGGGGGCCTTGACGCGAATGGTGAAGTGGAACACCGACCCCTTGCCAGGTTCGCTTTCCACCCAGATGTTGCCGCCCATCATTTCGACCAGACGCTTGCTGATGACCAGGCCGAGGCCGGTGCCACCATAGCGGCGGGTGGTCGAAGCATCCACCTGGCTGAACGGTTGAAACAACCGCCCAAGCCGCTCGCGGGGAATCCCGATGCCGGTGTCGCGCACCGAGAAGTGAACTTCGTGCTCCACCGACGCAGCCTGCAGGTCGCCGATCAGGCGGGAGCTGGCCGAAACAACGACCTCGCCTCCGGATGTGAATTTCACAGCGTTGCTCAGCAGGTTCACCAGCACCTGGCGCAGCCGGGTCACATCGCCGATCAGGATGGCCGGCGTGCCCTCGTCGATTGTGTACATCATCTCGATGCCTTTCTCGGCCGCGTTCGGCGCCAGCAGGTCGAGCGAGGCTTTCACGCAGTCCACCAGATCGAACGGCTGCTGCTCCATCTCCATCTTGCCGGCTTCGATCTTGGAGAAGTCGAGGATGTCGTTGATGACCGACAGCAGCACGTCGCCGCTGATGCGCACAGTCTCGGCGTATTCGCGCTGTTCTTTGCTGAGGGCTGTGTCGAGCAGCAGGCCGGTCATGCCGATGATGGCGTTGAGGGGCGTGCGAATCTCATGGCTCATGTTGGCCAGGAACTCAGACTTGGCGCGCGTGGCTGCCGAAGCGGCCTCGAGCGCCTGGTCGAGCTCGCGGTTCTTGTGAGCCAGCTCCTCTTCGGCCATCTTGCGCTCGGTGATGTCGTTCTGAATGCCGACGAAGTGAGTCAGCCGGCCTTGCTCGTCGTGCACCGGCGCGATGTCAAGCTCGTTCCAAAACAGCGTGCCATCCTTCTTGTAATTGCGCAGGGTGACCTGGCAGGGACGCTCGGCCTTAAGCGCCGCGCGCAGCTCCTCCAGTGCCGGCTGATCGCGGTCACTGCCTTGCAGGAAGCGGCAATTGCGCCCGAGAACTTCGTCGCGGCTATAGCCCGAAATGCGCTCGAAGGCCGGATTGACGTAGATAATCGGCATATCTGGCTGTTGGGCATCGGCGATGACGATACCGTTGGCCGCCGATTCTATGGCGCGTTGGGTGAGGCGCAGACCTTCTTCGGCAGTCTTGCGCTCGGTCACATCGAGGATGAAGCTCATCGCCAGCAGGCCGGTTTCGGTCTCGATATAGCTCAGGCCAACTTCGATGGGGAATTCGCTGCCATCCTTGCGCCGGCCCACCAGATGCAGATTGGTTCCCATCGGGCGGATGCGCGGGTTCGCGGCGAACTCGGCGCGATGCGCCGCATGAATCTCGCGATAGCGCTCGGGCAGCAGCATTTCCAACGGCTGGCCGATCAGCTCATCGCGCGAGTAGCCGAACAAGGTTTCGGCGCGCGCATTCACCATGGTGATGCGGCCCTGGCTGTCGATGATCACAATGGCCGCTGACGCGGATTGGAGCAACGCTCGGAAACGCCGATCGGTGTCGCGCAGGGTCTTTTCCGCTTCCTGTCTTTGAGCTTCGGCTTGCTCAAGTTCGGCGACCCGCTGCCGTAGCGCGGTCAATTCCTCGATAAGTTGGGCCTTGGTCTTGTGCTTGTCTTGCATATGTCCTCTCGATGCGCGGGCAGACAGGTGGGATGTCCCTGGCAGAGCAGTATAAGCATACCAAACGGGTCAAAGCAAGAGTCAAATCGCCTTTCGCCTTCGTCTTTGACAGGCCAGACAACAGCGCTCGTCCTGCGCCACACACGATCTCTGCGCAGATTCTGGCCGGCCTGCGAAAGCTCTCTGAGCGCGCCGCAGGGCCGGCTCTGCTAGAATGAATTTGTCAGCCCGGGTGTGCCCGTCGAAAGATCAAGGGGCCGGTTTCATGGGATTGAAGTGGGACATCGGCAAAGTTGATGGCACTCACCACCCCAATGAGGACATCGTTCTCGCCACGGTGAACAGACGGCGCGCAGACATTGCGCGCCGCGGTGTCTTGCTGCTCGTGTGCGGCGTGCCCCCCAGACATGCCGGCAGCCGCCAGGCAGCCCTACTCGCAGCCGATACGTTATTCAACATCTTCTACGACCCGGCGAGCAGAATTGTCGCCGCCGGCAACGCACTACACGCCGCTTTCGAGGATGCGGCGCAGTTCGCGCAACTGGACACAAGCTGGCAATCGGCGCTGGTTCCGGCAACGGGGAGCGACCGCGAGTCCTCCTCGGTTCTGACCCAGGGGACTGACGCGCAGGCGGGACCGGCGGCTGCTCAACCAGAGCGGGTCAGCATGATTGCGGCAGCCGCGCATCAAGGGGTGGTCTCTATTGCGCACACCGGCGCGTGCCACGCTTTTGTGTGGCGCAAAGGCCGGCTCAGTCTTGTCGCCACCCAGTCCCCAAATTCGCAAGAGATCGGCTTCACACAGCACAAGCTGGCAAGCGGCGATACGCTGCTGCTGGTCACCGATGCGCTGTTGCAGGCTATTGGCGAGCAACGCATCGCCAAGGTGCTCCGGCAGGAGAAATCCACTCGTCGTATCGTCAATGACTTGCTCGGCTCGGCAGTCCAGTTCGGGACGCCAAGCGGCGTCTCAGTAGCCGTTTTGAGATACGACAGCCCGATCGCGCGGGCTATGTTGCCCGTGGGGCTGAGTATTGTCGTGCTCGTTGCCGCTGCGACGCTAGCCACGGCGCTGTTGGCCGGCAGCAGCATCGGCGACGGAGGCGCAAGCGGAGAGAGCAGTTCAGGCAGCTTCGCGCAGTGGATCCAGCGGCTCATTCCTTCGTTCACCTGGCCAGCACAGGAACCCACACCGACATCATCACCCACTGTGGCGCCGAGCGCAACACCCAATCCCATCCCATCGCCAACCCGCACACCACCGCCCACAGCAACTCCCACTGCAACGTCAACGTCAACACCAACGCTCACCCCAACGGCCACTGCCACACCAACGGAGACGCCCACGCCTACCACGACTCCGACGCTCACGCCCAGCGTGACCCCCACGCCCACCCGCCGGCCTGTCCGCCGGAACACGGCCACACCGACGCCCCTGGTCGAAGCGGCGCAGCCTACCGCTCAGCCGACAGAGCAACCGCCTCCGCCTCCGCCGCCACCCCAACCACCACCACCGCCTCCACCCACGCCAACCCTCTCACCCGATCTGCCGCCACGCCCATGAGAGTCACCCTCGCGCATCACGCCAGATATTTCGTGTGGGCAGGGCTGGTTTTGCTTGCCGCCCTGTTGCTCGTCGCGGCAGTTCGAACGGCGGCGGCATCTTCGATTATCGCCGTGTCGCCGCCAGACGCGCTTGCCGGCAGCCCCGATCTGTTGTTGACGATCACTGCCAGCGACTTCGACACCGCAACCGTGACAGTGGCGTGGAACGGTGTTGCGCTCGACGCCGGCGTGCTTGACTCCACAACACTCACCGCAACTGTGCCGGCGCCATATCTCGCCACTGCCGGCACGGCAGCGATCACACTCACCGACGCCGTGAATGGCCCATCCGAACCGTTCACGTTTACGATCGAGAATCCCGTGCCCGTCATCGACACAGTCTTGCCTGACATGTCCGTGGCCGGCGCGCCCTTCACAGTGACACTCACCGGCTCTGGATTCGTGAGCGACACGCAAGTTGCCCTGGGCACTATGCCGCTTTGGGTGATCGGGCAAACAACCACAACACTCAGCGTGATCGGCTCGTCGGACACGTTCACCACGCCGGGCGTGTACACGCTGACGGTGAGCAACGCAGGGCCAGGGGGCGGGTCGGCCAGTGTTGCATTCACAATCACGCCAGGTCTGCCGGCATCGCTGGCAATGCGCGCTGAGCCGGGCAGCCTGAGCACCGACGGCGTGAGTCGCAGCGCAGTGACCGTCACCGTCGCTGACCGCTATGGCAACGTGGTGAGCGCCGGCACGCCGGTGACACTGTCTGTGACTTGTTCAGGGGTATGCGCAATCACGCCGCACTTTGGGTTGACCGGGCCGGATGGCTCGTATAGCGCCGGGCTAACCAGCACGCTGCGATCGGTGACACAAACAATCACTTCCACCATTCGCGTATCGGCGCTTGTATCGCCGGCAGCCACAGCACAGGGCTTTGTCACAAACACGCTCGTCATCGCCGGCTTCTTCACACCGCGTCGGGCGCACCTGCCGATCGTGCTCCATCGCTATCCCCCTCTGAACAACCACACCCTGTGCGCGGCCCTATTCCTCAATCCGCCGGCCACATTCGATCAGGCGCCCGACAACACCTTCAACGTGTATCGCTTCCGCGCCGGGTCAGCCTCTTACGACATCACGATGCGCAATTACCCCATGACTGCGACCGGCAGCTTGTTGTTGCGGCGGATCACTGCTGACCACTGCAGCGCCACGGGAACGATGTCGGTTGTGCCGGTCACCAACACGGTAATCGCCCCTCAGACCCCCTTCGTGTGGCCGGTGCGAGGCCAGCTTGTGGCCGGCGCGGAATATGTGCTAATCGTCTACACCTTCACGGGCCTGAGCGCGAACGAATACACGGTAACGATCGCGCCGCGCGCTTTGTTGGCCGGCGCGCCGGACGCGGCATCACACGCCCGTCTCCAGCCGATGGTGTTCACACCCAGGCACGTGGCAGAGCTGGCCACGATTGGCATCATTGTTCAGGCAAGCGAGCAGGCTCCGCCAACGCAGGCGCCTGACGCACCGCAACTGAGATAGCGCCTGCTTATTGCGCCGCGCCGTCAGCTCGGCTATAACCTGCGGCAAGACAGCCGGCACAGCGCCGCCGCCAGTATTTTGCCGGGAGGACACATGAACAGAGCTTCATGGGGTGATCGCATTCGCTATGCCTTCGACAACACCATGTCGAAAGGGACAATCGCGCTGATTGGCTGGCTGGCTGTATTGTCCGTCGCCTTTATCGCCGTGGTTGCGGCCCTCGTGGCTCTGTTTGGCATTGCGCCTGGCGACGGCGACAGACTGGACTTCTTAGAAGCTGCCTGGCTGAGCCTGATGCGCACGCTCGACGCCGGCACGATGGGCGGCGACGAAGGATGGCCTTTCCGACTGGCCATGCTCGTCGTGACCTTCGGCGGCATCTTTGTCATCAGCACGCTCATCGGCGTGCTATCGAACGGCATCGACGAAAAGTTGCAGGACTTGCGCAAGGGACGTTCGCGTGTGATCGAAAGCGGCCACACGTTGATCCTGGGCTGGTCGAGACAGATATTCACGATCATCCAGGAGCTGGCGCAGGCCAATGCCAACCAGCGCAATCCATGCATCGTTGTGTTGGGCAGCGAAGATAAGGTGAGCATGGAAGACGCCATCCGCGACCGGGCCGGCGACCCCGACAAGATGCGGATCGTGTGCCGCACGGGCGACCCTCTCGAAGCCGATGATCTCGATCTGGTCAGCATTCACACAGCGCGATCTATCATCATCCTGTCACCGGAAACAGACGACCCCGATGCGCATGTTGTCAAGACGCTGCTGGCGATCACGAACAACCCGCGTCGGCGGCCAGAGCCATACCACATCGTGGCAGAGGTGCGCGACCCGCAGAATATCGAAGTAGCGCGCATGGCCGGGCGCGGAGAGGCAGAACTGGTGCTGAGCGGCAGCCTGATCTCGCGCATCATGGCCCAGACCTGCCGGCAGACTGGCCTGTCGACGGTGTACACGGAACTGCTGGGCTTTGGCGGCGACGAGATCTACTTCGCTTCAGAGCCGGCGCTGACCGGCAAAACCTTCGGCGAAGCCCTGCTCGCCTATGAAGATTCAGCGGTAATCGGCGTCTGTCCCCGCAATGGCCGGCCAATGCTTAACCCGTCGATGGACACCCGCCTGGAGGAAGGCGATCGAATTATCGCCATCTCGCGGGACGACGACACGATCCGGCTATCGGGCAAAGTTGATCTGGGCATCACGCTAAACGCTATCTGCGACACCGTGTCGCGTTTGCCGGCCCCGGAGCGCACGCTGATGCTGGGCTGGAACTGGCGCGCGCCGTTGATTATCAGAGAGCTTGACCAGTACGTGGCCGATGGTTCATCGGTGACCGTCGTTGCCGACGAAGCGACCCATCAGACAGAAATTGCAGCGTGCTGTTCCTCCATCACACATCTGACAATCGACTATCGCGCCGGCAATACCACCGACCGGCGCACACTGGACGCGCTGCGCGTCGAGCAGTTCAACCACGTGATTTTGTTGTGTTCCAACACGGTCAACGCGCAGGAAGCAGACGCCCGCGCTCTGATGACGCTGTTGCATCTGCGCGACATAGCCGAGCGGTGCGGGCATACATTCTCCATCGTCAGCGAAATGCGCGACCCCCGCGATCGCAACCTGGCCGAGGTGGCCCGCGCCGACGACTTCATCGTCAGCGACCATCTGGTCAGCCTGCTCATGGCGCAAATCTCGGAGAACAAGCAACTGGGGGCAGTCTTTGACGATCTATTTGCGCCAGAAGGGTCGGAGATCTATATCAAGCCGGCCGGCCACTATGTGGCCCTGGATGAGCCGGTGAATTTCTACACGGTGGTCGAGTCGGCGCGACGCAAGGGCGAAGCAGCGATCGGCTACCGACTGCGCGCCAACGCCAATGGTGCGACGCTGGCGCATGGCGTGGTGATCAATCCGGCCAAGTCTGCGGAGATCACGTTTGGCGCGCGCGACCGCATCATCGTGCTGGCCGAGAGCTGACTACCCTGCCAACTCCCGTAGCTCGTCTTCACCGATCATCGGCACATTGAGCTGCTGCGCTTTGCTGACCTTGTTCGCTCCCGGCGCGTCACCCACCACCACATAGCTGGTCTTGCGGCTGACGCTGTCGGTCACCTTGCCGCCCAATGACTCGATCCACGCGGCCACTTCTTCGCGCGGCCGGCTGAGCGTGCCGGTGATGACAAACGTCTGGCCGGCCAACGGACCGGCTGCCGGCGCGGCGCTACGGCGCGGCGCCTGACGCGGATCAACGCCGGCCCGCTTCAGCTTCGCCACCAGTTTGCGGCTGGCGTCGCGGTCGGCCCAGTCGCGGATGCTTTGCGCGATGACCGGCCCCACCCCCTCGATCTGTTGAAGGTCTTCGAGTTTTGCGTCCAGCAGCGCGTCCAGGCCGCCGTAGTGCTCGGCCAGCGCGCGCGCCGCCACGCTGCCCACGTGCCGGATGCCCAGCCCGATCAGCACCCGCTCCAGCGGCTGTTGTTTCGAGGCGGCGATGGCGTCGATCAGCTTTTGCGCTTTCTTCTCGGCGAACCCTTCCAGCTCGAGCAGTTGTTCTTTGCTCAGCGCGTACAGATCGGCCACGTCGCTCACCAGGCCGGCGTCGATCAACTGGGCGACGATTTTGCTCCCCAAGCCCTCGATGTCCATCGCACCGCGCCCAACAAAGTGCGCAATGGCGCGATCGAGGCGGCCGGGGCAATCGGGATTGGGGCAATAGATCGCCACTTCGCCTTCGCGCCGCTCGACAGGGGTTTCACAGAACGGGCAGGCAGCCGGCGGTTCGATTGGCTGCTCCGCGCCGGTGCGCACTTCGACCACCGGCCCGGCCACGTAGGGAATCACGTCGCCGGCGCGCTTGACGATCACGCGGTCGCCGATGCGGATGTCTTTGCGAGCGATGTCCTCGTAGTTGTGCAGGGTGGCATTCGAGATGGTGATGCCGCCCAGTTGCACCGGCTCGAGCTGGGCCACCGGCGATAACGCGCCGGTGCGACCTACCTGCACGCCCACGCCACGCAGAATCGTGGTGGCCTCGCGCGCCGGGAACTTGAACGCCAGCGCGCCGCGCGGATCCTTGCCCACGTATCCGAGTTGCGCCGCCAGCGCCAGATCGTTCAGTTTGATCACCATGCCGTCAACTTCAAACGGCAAGCTGTCGCGCTGTGGAATGATCGACTCGCAGTAGGCAATGGCCGCCTCGATGCCGTCAAGCCGGCGCGACAGGTCGCTGACCGGGAAGCCGGCGGCGCGCAGGAACTCCAGGGTGTCCCACTGTGTGGCCGGCGCGGACCCGTCGCCGTTCCATTCCACAATCGCATAGAACAATGCGCTGAGGGGGCGCTTTGCCGTCAAGGCCGGGTCGAGCTGGCGCAGACTGCCGGCGGCGAAGTTGCGCGGATTGGCGAAGGTGCGCTCGCCGGCTTGTTGCGCTTCGGCATTCATCCGCTCGAAGTCCTTGATCGGCATGTACGCTTCGCCACGCACAGACAGGCGGGCCGGCGCAGCCGCCTCCGGGCGCAACGCCAGCGGCACGCTTTTGATCGTGCGCACATTGGCGGTGATGTCTTCACCCACCAGCCCATCGCCGCGCGTGGCGGCCTGCGTCAACACGCCATGCTCGTAGGTAACGACGATGGTCAACCCGTCGATCTTCGGCTCGACAACGAAGGCGTTGAGGGCATCTGTGTCGCCAATGCCGGCCTGCGCCGCAAAGCGCGCCAGCCGCTCGTGCCAGGCGCGCACCCCATCCGCGCTGGCGGCGCTGCCCAGGCTAAGGATGGGCTGGGGATGACGGACTTTGGCAAACCCCTCGGCCACTGCGCCGCTCACGCGCTGAGTGGGCGAGTCCGGCGCGATCAGCTCAGGGTATTCGGCTTCGATCTGCTTAAGTTCGTTGAACAGCGCGTCGTACTCCGCGTCGCTGATGATGGGAGCGTCGAGCACATGGTAGCGGTAGCTGTGTTCGTTGATTTCGCGGCGCAACTGGGCAGCGCGCCGGGCCAGCGCTTCGGGAGGAATCTGGCTGTGCTGGGTCATGCCGGCATTCTAAATCAGCCGACCGTGGAGAGTCAGCAAACACGCCGGCGTTTTCGCATGGCGCGCCTACCGGCCATGCGTGGTGGGCACACCCCGGAACCGGGCGATTCCAGTTGGATCATCATCGCAACAGTCAGCTTCTCTGGAGAGGGTTGTTTGCCGGCCCCTCGCAGCGCCAATCACTTCGGATCACGCCAATGCGCGCTCTCCAAGCAGGTCGAGCGTTTCCTGCGGCGCCTCCATTTCCCGCAGCCATGCTTCAAAACGGCTGTGCAAGCTGTTGAGCATGGCAGGATGCGCAGCGGCGACATCCACTTCGGCGCACGGGTCGGCTCTGGTGTCGAAGAGCTGGCGTTGCCGTTGCGGCCCGACCGGAACGTAAGCCCACTCCTCCACATAGAGCACCGGCGTGGTTGCCTTGTCAGGAATACGCCCACGCTGATCCAAACGCAGAAAGGACCCGCTCACGGCACAATCGACGCCGGTGTGCGATTGTTGACTGCGCAGCGCAGGGGCGAATGAACGGCCGTGGAAAGGCTCCACGGGGGACACCTTTGCGCCGGCGAGATCCAGCAGCGTGGGCAGGATATCGACCGGCTGGGCAAAACCTTTCACACTGCGGCCGCCCATCAGACCAGGAGCGGCAATCAGAAAGGGAATGTGCGCAATTTCGGGGTAGATCGGCCAGAGCCGGTCATCGTTGTCGTTGATGTTCGACTTGCCAGTTCGATTGTGTTCGCCCAGGCTTATGCCGTGATCCGACGTGAAGACGACGATTGAATGGTCCCACAACATCAGGTCGTCGATCTTTTCCAGAATGCGCCCCACCCAGCGGTCCACCAGTTCAGCCTCGGCGCAGTAGTGCGCGCGCAAGTTGCGCAGTTCGTCCGGGGTGTAGTCATCGGCCTTGCCGTAGTTGGGATGAAGCATCGGCGCGCCTGTGTAGTCAGGATCGTATCTACGGACCATGTATTCGGGCGGATCCCACGGCTCGTGAGGGTCGAAGAAATCAACCCACAGGAGGAAAGGCTCGTAACGGTAATTCTGCTCGAGCCATTCGACGGCAGCGCGGGCAGTGCGCGGCGGGAAGCGATCCTCCTCGCCTTGCCAGTCACGATTCTGCCAGCGATGCAAGTCGACCAGATTGTGGCCCTGGAAGTGTTTCCCTGCGCGCGTCTTTGCGGGCGGCATCGCCTGGGCGATCTGGTGGTTCATGCGAAGACGATAGAGATCACCCTCCTGACCGCGCAGCGCTTCTGCCGCAGTGAATGTGTGCTGGAATCGGGCATTGAAAAGGTGAGGGCAATCGCAAATGAGCTGTGACACAAAGCCGGCCTGATCGAAGAGGCGGGGCATGCTGTTGCGCGTGCTGAGGTCGAGCGGTTGCCATGGATACCATGGCCAGCCGTATCGTCCCGCCGTCATGTCGGTGCGCTGAGGAATGGTGGGGAAACTGCCTGTGTAGAACTGCTCCATGCTGACAGCCCGTTGGGCGAACGCGTCCAGATGGGGCGTTCGCACAGGCATGGCGGCTCGATCGAACAGGTTGTCGTAGCGAAACGTGTCTGACACAATCAGGATGATGTTCATGGTCTTGGCTTGCTCAGGCCGGCACAGCGGCTTCGGGCGCGCACCCCGTCGGTCGGCATCATGGATTCGGGCGCGGCTCGATCCCGGCCAGGAAGCGATCCGCAACGCTACGGAACAAGGCCGACGCCGTCCAGAGCAACGGATGTTCATCACCGTGGCGATGCCCTGAACTGCTGGCAAGGTAGACGCTGCAATCGGGAATCACTGTCGCAAGGCGCGCGTACTCAGCGGCAATGCCCGGCAACACATCATCCCGCAGAGAACCGGTCAACAGCGTCGGGCAGGGGATTGCGTTGAGCACGCCCGGCGGCAACTCATATCCGCCATGGTCAGCCAGCCGGCGAATAAAGGCCGTGTCTGCGTCCACAACCGCGCGCCAGTCATCGCCGTGTTGCTGGCGCAGCCAGTCCACCCGGCGAACGTAGTAGTGCTCGCGCTTGTCGAGGGCGCGGTGCAGCGTGCGCGCATCCATCGCCCCCAGAAAGCTGTCGGCAATCACACCGCACACGGTCAGACGGTGCAGCCGGGCCTGTTTGCCGGCAAAATGCAGGGCGCTCCACGCAGCAAAGCCGGCGCCGAGCACATAGCATGTCTCGATGCCCAGCGCCATCAGAAGGTGACAGGCCCAGTCTGCCTGATAGTTCCACAGATCATACTCACGCTCATCGTGATACTTGACGGCGCGTGTGGATTGACCAGAGCCAGCCGGGTCGAAGCTCAACACATGGAAGCGCGTGGCGAAATGCTCGATTTCCGCCACATACCCTTGAGCCGCGTGCGCATTGTCGGGAAAGACCAGCAGCGCGGCGCCTTCTCCCCGTTCAATGTAGTGAATGTCCTGCTCGCCGAGAGTAATCGTTGGCACTATGACGCCTCTTTGGGGGCAGCCAGCCGTTCATCAGGATTGTGGCGACCGCTGTTGGATTGGGCGCAGGCCACAGCATCAGACGCCATATGCATCCCACACACAAGCCGTTGTCTGCGGCATTCGCTCACAACTCGAACTCGCCCTGCGCGCCGGCTGCGCTGTGCGGGCCAACCCACACATGAAAGGCGCCCGACTCGAACACCGGCCTGTCATCCAGACCGGTGAACATCAGGTCCTGCGCCGACAGAACAAACCGTGCGCGCTGCGTCTCGCCCGGCTGCAAGGACAGGCGCTGAAAGCCTTTCAATTCCTTCACCGGCCTTGTGACCGAGGCCACGACATCGCGCACGTACAGTTGCACGGTCTCGATGCCGGCGCTTGCGCCGGTATTGGTCACTTGCGCGCTGATCTCCACCGACGCGCCGATCTTGCTGACACGCAGGTCTGAGTAAGCGAAGGTGGTATAGCCCAGGCCAAAGCCAAACGGGAACAGCGGCGCGATGGGCAGGTCGATGTAGCGCGATGAGTCGCCCCGGTTGGCAGCCGGCCGGCCGGTGTTGCGATGGTTGTAGTAGATGGGAACCTGGCCGGTGGCGCGCGGCATGGTGACAGGCAAACGACCGCTCGGCGCGGCTTTGCCAAACAACAGCTCGGCAATCGCATAGCCGCCCTCGGTGCCGGGATGCCAGGCATACAACACGGCCTGCGCCAGATCCACTTCGCGCTTGATCGCCAACGGGCGACCGGCCAGCACCACCAGAACCACCGGCACGCCGGCGTCGCACACCGACTCGATCATCTGGCGCTGGCCGGCCGGCAGCTCTAGCGAAGACACACTGGCCGCCTCGCCGCTGCGGCGCGGATGCTCGCCCATCACCAGCACAACCAGATCGACGCCCATCAGCATGTGATACAGCGCTTCATCGGGCAGCGTGGAGGGCGTCACGACCTCGAAGTGTTTGGGCGCTTCCTGGCGTATGGCGTCCGCGATGGCGGTGACATCTTCGCCGCGCCCGTCCAGCGTCCACGTGCCCAGCAGCTCGCTGCGTCCGTGCGCCAGCGGGCCGAATACGGCAATGCGCTTGAAGGGGCTGTCGGCCTTCAACGGCAACAGACCGTCTGCATTCTTCAGCAACACACACGATTCCTGCGCAATCTGGCGGGCCAGCGCGCGATGTTCGGGCGCGAGAATGACACGCGCAGCGCGATCGGGGTCGGTGTAAGGCTGGTCGAACAGGCCGGCCAGACATTTGACGCGCAAGATGCGCCGGGCCGCTTCGTCGACAACAGACAGGGGCACACAACCGTTGCGCACCTGCTGCGCAAGCTGACCCGGATAGACACCGGCGATCATATCCATATCGACGCCGGCAATCACCGCTTTGGCGGCTGCCTCTGCATCGTCGGCAGCCACGCCATGCACCACCAGCTCGTGAATGGCGTTCCAGTCACTGACCACGAACCCCCGAAAGCCCCACTCCTCGCGCAGGATGTCGGTTAACAGCGTTCGGTTGGCGGCCACAGGCACGCCACTGTAATCGTGAAAGCCCGACATCAGCGTAGCCGCGCCGGCTTCGACTGCGGCGCGAAACGGGGGCAGATACACATCACGCAACGTGCGCATCGACACATCGACGAAGTTGTAATCACGCCCACCCTCGGCTGCGCCATAGCCAGCATAGTGCTTGGCGCAGGCGGCCAGCTTGTCCGGCCTTGAGAGATCGTCGCCCTGAAATCCACGCACCGCCGCGCGCGCCAGGGCGCTGCCCAGGAAGGGGTCTTCGCCGGGGCCTTCGGCGATGCGGCCCCAACGCGGGTCGCGGGCGATGTCCAGCATCGGCCCGAAGGTCCACTTCACGCCGGCGGCGCTGGCTTCGGCAGCGGCCACCGCCGAGGCCTGTTCCATGCGCTGCGGGCTCCAGGTGGCAGCCATGCCGAGCGGAATGGGAAAGACCGTGCGATACCCATGAATGACATCGCGGCCAAACAGAATCGGGATGCCCAGGCGCGACTCAGTGACGGCGACGCGCTGCAAGTCGTTGCAGATCTCGGCGCGCACTTCCGGCGCTGCATCCACGCCGGCGCCGGCCAACGCAGTCACCTCGGTGATGAGTGAACCGACGCTGCCGGCGCGCAACGCATCGCGTTGCGGTGGCGCATGCGGCAGCTCCTGATTCATCTGGCCGATTTTCTCTTCGAGCGTCATCTGGCCGAGCAGTTCATTGATGCGTTGCTCGACTTCCGGGCGGGTAAATGAAGGTGAGCTGGTCATGGTGGGTTGAGGGGTTGAGGGTTGAGGGTTGAGGGTTGCGTATTCCGTGTTGCGTGTTGCGTATTCCGTCTGACTACTGACGACTGACGACTGACGACTGACTAGAATCCCTGAATCAGCGACTCGGCGCCGTCGATCCACACTTCGGTGCCGGAGATGTGATCGGATGCGTCGGAAGCGAGAAACAAGGCGAGCCGGGCTACCTGCTCCGATGTGCCGGGTTTGCCGGTGAGCGGAATATAGACGCCCTGCCGGCGCTCCAGGTTGCGGCGCTCGGTGTTGTCGCGGATTTCAGTATAGATGGCGCCGGGGCAGATGGCATTCACGCGAATGCGGCTGGGCGCCAGCTCCAGGGCCAGCATTTTGGTCATGGCGACCTGCGCCGCTTTCGTGCAGGAGTAGGCAGTGGCGCCGGTGTTGCTGAACACGCGCGTGCCGTTGACCGACGAGCACACGATGATCGAGCCGCCCTCACCGTGCTGTTTGATGAGCGGCACGGCCAGCTTGAGCGTGATGAAGGTGCCGGTCAGGTTGATGGCGAGGGTCTTGTTCCAGTCGTCCAGCGTCAGGTCTTCGATTCTGGCCCACACGCCGTTGACACCGGCATTGGCAAACACGATGTCGAGCCGGCCCCAGCGATCCATCATCTGCTGAAAGGCGGCGGACATTTGGTCGGCGTCGGCGATGTCGGCCTTGAGGGCGAGCGCCTCGCCGCCGGCCTGCCGGATTTCCTCGGCGGTGCGCTGCACTTCGCTTTCGGTGCGGCTGAGCGCGCCGACTCTGGCGCCGGCGGCAGCGAACAGGAGCGCGGCGGCTTTGCCGATGCCGGAGCCGGCCCCGGTAACAAGCGCGACTTTGTTGGTGAGTGCAAGTTGCATAATGACCTGAATTCTATCCCGCCAGAGCAACTTTTCCGTAGCCAGCGCAGCGTTCGATTGTGTCAATGCTCTGATAAATACGATGGAGCGCAGCGCTCCCTCCCGCGCACCGCGCCCCGAAATCGTGCAGTGTTCATCACTCGCAGCTACCCTTTCAAGCCGGTGGTCACGATGCCCTGCACGATGTACTTCTGGCCGACCAGGAAAATGATGAGCATCGGCAGCAGGTAAACCACCAGCGCCGTCATGTAGAGGGGATAGATCATCATGCCCTTGGGGTCGAGGTACAGCGTGCCGAGGCCGACGCTGAGGGTGGTCTTGTCGGCAGACAGCAGGATGTTCGGCGTGAACCAGTCGCCCCATACCCACTGAAAGTGGAAGATGGCCGCCGTCGCCACCACCGGCCCAGACACCGGCAGAAAGATCTGCCAGAAGATGCGGAAACGATTACAGCCATCCACCTCGGCAGCGTCCTCCAGGTCTTTGGGCACGGCGGCAAAGAATTGCCGGAACAGGAAAATGTGGAACGAGCTGCCCGACAGCCCCCACAGGATCCACGGCCAGTAGGTGTTCGTCAGGCCCAGCTTCGAGAACAGCATGAAGTTGGGGATGGTGGTGACCATGCGCGGGACGAGCAGCATGGAAAGCACCAGAATGAACAACAAGCGCTTGCCGGGCGCGTTCATGCGGGCAAAGGCAAAGCCGGCCAGCGCGCTCGACAGCACCGTGAGCAGGGTGCTTGGGACGGCGATTTGAACGGTGTTCCAGGCCAGCTTGAAGAAGGGGCGCTCCAGAATTGCCTGCGGGTAGTTGATCCACTGCGGGACGACCGGGAACAGCATGGTGGGGTACGAGCCGTACTCCGCGCGGGTCTTCAGCGAGGTCAGGAACAGCCACACCACCGGCATGATGAAGATGATCGTGAGCAGGACAAAGCCAGCGTATAGCCCGATCTTGCCCAGGCGGATCGGCGCGCGCGCGTGGCGCATCAGCGGCGGCGTTTGG